>NZ_JBSGVG010000046.1:0-47689 GCF_053608345.1 Nocardia sp. NPDC055050 | reverse complement strand
GCGATGAGCGGGGCATTCGTCGTTCGAGCTCAGCTGTGTCTGGCCGCGCGAAGTCCGTTGACGTAAGCGGCGACAATTCGCAGATCACCTTCGGACAACCCGGAGAGATCGACGATTCCCTCGGTGGATTGCGGCCGAACCTGCTCCGTCTCGATCGGATCCAGCCCCGCCTGTGTCAGCAGCGGTTCGGCATCGAGACCGACCGCCGCCGCCATGGCCTGCAAGGTCTCGGCCGTGGTGCTGGCGGGGACCTTCTGTCCGCGCTTGTACTGGGTCCCGTTCTCGACCTGTGTCCACAGGCTCGTACTGATCCGTGCTGCTTTCGCGGCGCGGTCCATCGACATCTCGCGCTCCTTGCGAGCAAGTCGCAGGGTGGCGCTGACCTCGGCGGGGACCACCGCGCTCCGTTGTCTCACCATGCATCGAGGGTAGCAGATTGTTTGCACTGATGCATGAAGTGTATGTAGTCATCGGCTGCGAATTTGCGAATCGAAATCCTGCACCGGATGTAGACCGTAACAGCGAATGGCGAGTTTGTTTGTGGTGGTACGTGACTGGGTACAGCACTCTGCCGCCTCGGCTTGACAGACGCGTTGCAACAACGTTGCATACAACGGGTGTCCGATTGTGGGTCCCAGTAGGAGCCACTCCTGGACACCGCCCGGGGGCGCGCCACTCGATTTCGGCCGCGTAGCAGGGTACGACCGGGGCTCCGGCCCGCTATCGACCGAAGGAGCAAGTACATGGGCCCATACGATGCCGTCACGGCGTCGAACCGCATTCGTGAGGATTCATGCGGCGTGACCCCCCTGGACAGGTGGGCCGATGACAACCACCTGTACCTGGATCGGGAAGCCGCGCGGGATCTGGCCCGGATGCTCGGGGACATCCCCGACCTGGCCGAGGACCTGTCGGACGCGCGCACGCGCCAGACCCGCTTCGGCGCGGTGGACTACCGCACGCGCAATGGCTCACGGGAACAGCGACTTCCGTTCAATCCCGTCGCTGCTCGCGCGGCCGACCACCTCCAGTCGGTCTTGGTGGCCTGGGTTCGGTTGGTCTGCGAACAGCGCGGCATCGACTACACCGGGGTCGCGACCACCAGCGGCATGGCGGAATGGTTGCAGCGCAACATCGTCGCGCTGGCGATGACGGAAGGTGTGGAGGCCGCGCCCGCCGAGTTCGCCGCGGCGATCGAGGCCGCGGAAGCGGTGGTGTGTCCGCCGGTCGATCTCGCTCCCGCCGATGCGGCTCTGGTCCTGCGCGCCAGGGCGGTTCGCCTCCATGCGGCCGCGATCGGCAAACTCGCCGAAGAGTTGGGTGACGGTTTCCGCAACCTCACCGCTCGGCGGGTGCGCACACTGCGCAAGGCCGGTCTGATCAGTCCCGTCCCGGGGCCCTGGTCGCCGGACTGGCCGGAGCTCTTCATCGTGGGTGAGGTTTTGGATGCGCACCGTGCCCTTCCGGCGCGGCACCGGGCGAAAGATGCATAGCGAACAGAGTGACCCAGCGGGGCGTCGGCAGATTGTTGCCGGCGCCCCGCTGGCGTTGTGGGGACCCGAAACGGCTGGATCCGGGTGCCCGAAGTGCTTAGGCCGCATGAAGTTCGGGCTCATCTCGTCGCGTCGGTGTATCGAAATACCCACGCCTACCTGGGATTTGGCATCGTGTGAAAGTCGGTGTTGACAAGTTGTGGCCGATGACGCAAACTAGTGCCAGCGGGATTCGTCGTGCCCAAAATAATTTCGGCACACCGCGATTCGATGTCAGCGAGCGCTGATCCCGCAGATCCTGACCGGGACTCGGTTCACGTCAACGCTAGAATGGGCGCGTGCTCTCGACCGAGAGTCTCGACATTTCGGCTGCTGGGTGAGGTTCTACTTGTGTCAGGTGCATTCGATGCATTTACTCCCGATGAATCCGGTAAGCCGACCGGTGAGAGACCTACTCGCGAAGGCGAGTCCCTCTATCGAGTAGACGACTCGATACCAGGTCGAAGGAACCGTGTCGGCCATGTCGATCTCTCCGACATCTGCGTAGAAGACCTCCAGGTTGTCGCTGGTGCGGTGGATCGCTGGCGCTCGCTCCGGGCGCCGACCACGGTGACGCGTACCACCTCTCGGTGACCTGACACACGGCATCTGACACCGTCTCCGGTGGTGATGATGCGACGGGTCGTGGTCAGTTCCGAGTTGTGAGAGTTGTGTATTGCCATGGGTGATGAAGGTGAGTCGGATGCCTCGATGCCGGACCGACAAGATATCGCGGTGCAGCGCAATGGGTTCAACGCCCAAGAATCTGCGTTCAACCAGGGAATCCGGGTCGATTCGGCCGTGGTCTTCGACTTCGTGTCGTATTGGTCGGTAGTCGACCGCGCAGTCCTTATCCAGGCCGACCTGTCCGGTCATGTACGAAACGAAGTCATCGCCCACGCCGTCGCCCACATCGAGATGGCCGAATCACGCGAACTGGCAGCAGCACTCGACGGCGAGCGATGGCGGGGCCGGATCGAGATGCAGGTGCACGATGTGGTGGCACAACGCCTCATTCCCGTCGCCCACCTGCGTGACGCGCTGGAGGTGGGCGACAACCTCACCGATGTCTCCGCGCTCCTCGGGGTCACCGAGTTCCTGCTCGGTTGGCGATTGCAACACCTGGCGAACGAGGAGTTCGCGGTGATCCCGGTGCACCTGCTGAACCGCCTGGGCTGGCTGCCCGGGATGCCCTCCGAATACCCCTATCGGTGCTTGTGGCCGACATCCAGCTCAGGCGAGATGCTTCGCCAGCTGGCACCCGGCCGACACCACCGGTAGCCACCGTCTTCCTCAGCCCTCGTTCCGTGAAAACGGCACGGGGGCTTTGTCGTTGGCGCTCGCCGCCGATTCAGAACTCATGCGGCAGGCCCCCGGACACGAACACCTCGAGCCAGCGGGTTCAGAGCCCGCCGCATGCCCGCCCCTGACGCGCCCGTCTCCCGCAGCTCGCTGTGGTCGAAAGGTGTTGTCGCAGCGCAGGGGCGCATCGGTCCCGCTCCGGCGGAGCACTCCGTCGGAGCGGGACCTCCACTCACGTCCCAGAGAGGTACGAACATGTCACTGTGGTCTCCGAAAGGATCGCCCCGCACGATCGATGTACTCGTGGTCGGCGGAACCTGGAATCCTGGCGGCGACGGCGTCACAGCTGCCTTCACCGACGCGCTGAACAAGTCGATGTTCACCCCTCGGATGGTCCCGTATCCCGCCGACTACGGGTCGCAGGTGAGCTACGCCGAGAGTGTTGCCGAAGGCAAGCGCGCGCTCCTGGCGGCTGTCGACCGGTCGCCGAACCCTGTCGTGCTGGCCGGATATTCGCAGGGTGCGGCGGTTGCCGGTGACCTCGCGGCGGAGATCGGCCGCGGTGAGCATCCGGGCCGTGCGGTGATCGCCTGCGCGTTGATCGCCGATCCGCGCAGACCGGCGGGCAAGTACCTCGGCGACACCGACCCCGGCGGCTACGGCGTTGTCGGTGAGCGGCCCATCGACGGTATCCCCGCCTATTGGGCCGCGGCGCCCGGCGATCCCATCACCGCACTGCCCGCCGGCAACCCCTTGCGGACCATCGCGGATCTGAGCGCCTTCTTCAGCTTCGCCAGCGCGAACTCGGCAGTGCGCTGGGCACAGCGGATGCTCGACACCGCCACCCGAAATCAACTGCAGCGCTGGTGGTCACCGTCCAATTGGAGCCACTGGACCGGCGCCATCGCCTATGCCCGCGGCTACCTGTTCGACGGCAGGCACACCAGTGACTACGTCCGATACGGCCACGCCCGCGCACTCGCCCAGGCACTGAACCGCGATGTCGCCGAAGGGCGCATCTGAGACCCGCGAAAACCTGTGGGAAGGAACACATCATGAGAATCAGCAAAACCCCAGAGCCCGCGCTGGTCCGGTCGGTGCTCGTCGCTGTGACGGGTGTCCTCGCCTATCTGCTCGGTCGCGAGATCGATACGGCATGGATCGAAACACTGCTCACCCTGTACGGATTGGCGACGCCGCTGATCGCGGGCGTGCTCATCAGGCCCGCCGTTACCCCGCTGACCGGATCGGTGGGTGAACCGGATGGCATCGTGGTTAAGCCCTGAACTCGTACAAGCGGCAGGGATGGCCCTTGCGACAGTCATCGGCGCGGTGACAGCATGGCAGGCCCGCGAGGTCGCCAAGTTGCGTGAGCGGGTGGTCGCGCTCGAGGAACAGGCCGCCGACGATCACCTCCGATTCCGCGACGCGATCCGGCTGATCCGCGCACTGCAGCGACACATCGACGAACTGCTCGGCTTCCTGCGCCTGCACGTCCCTGGCATGGAGCCCCCGGTGGCGGACTACAAGATCCCCGCCACCCTCCAAGAAGAAATCTGACGGCGACCCCGCCGTTCCCGAACTGCATGCGGTCGGCCCCCGGAGAACACTCGATACGGTGCGGGATTCGAGCCCGCCGCATGCCGCGCTCCTGACGCGCCCGTCTCCCGCAGGTGGTCTGCGGTCGTAGACGTCGCCGCTGCGTCAGGAGTGACGGTCCCGCCCTCGGCGCTTCCCCTCGTCCACGAGGGCGGGACCCCGAACCTTCACTCACACAAGGAGATACCCATGGCCTGGACAGGCGACCCGGTATGGCTGGCCGATGTGCTGCGCGCTGCAGGGCTGGACGTCATCGAACACGAGGGCTGGCGCGACCGGGGCCACGGCGACTTCCGTGACCTGCGCGGCGTGCTCTGCCACCACACCGCGGGCGGCGGCAAGAACGACTGGCGCATCGTCCAGGACGGCCGCGCCGACCTCCCCGGCCCGCTGGCCCAGCTGGTCCTCGAACGCGACGGCACCTTCCGCGTGATCGCCGCAGGCGTGTGCTGGCACGCGGGCCGCGGCTCCTGGCCTGGCTGGCCCACCGACAACGCCAACTACCACGTGATCGGCATCGAAGCCGTCTCCCGCGGCGACGGAACCGACTGGACCCCAGCCCAACTCGACGCCTACAAGCGCGGCTGCGCGGCCATCCTGGCCCGCATCGGGCGCGACGCCGAGGACTGCGTGGCCCACCGCGAGTACTCCCACGAAGGAAAAATCGACCCCGCCGGCATCGACATGGACGAGTTCCGTCGCGAAGTGCAGGCATTCATCGACGGAGAGGACGCTCCGATGAGCGCATCCGAAGTAACCCAGATCCAGGATTTCATCACCGCGTTCTGCGGCCCGATCGGCACCGATGTCAAAGACATCCGCGAGCAGCTGTGCGGTAGCCAGCAGCGGGATGCGGGCATGTTCGCGGGCTGGGACCAGCTCGACGGGATGACCGTGGTCGACGTCCTCGCCGACATCCTGGACCGCCTGAAGGCCCTCGAAACGCCCGCATCCGAGGGGAGGTGAATCCATTGCTTCCCATCCTTCTCGAACTGCTCGAGCTGGCCATTGTGCTCGCGCCGGTAGTCCTGCCGCTGCTCGGCCTCTGACCCCACAACGGACCGCCTCGATGGCCCGCACCGCCACATCGCGAATGCGGTTGATTCCCAGCGGCATCCGTTCCCAACTCCCGGAGATCACCATGACGGAATTGACTACGTTCGCCGCGAGTTCCGCGCTCGGCGCTGAGGAAGCCACCGCGTCGGAGCCATCGGAATCCTCGACGGGCGTACTTCACGCCGCTGTCGAGATCGCCCCGGCACTCGACGACGGTGTCGCATGACCAGCCCATACGCCGGGCAGTTCCCGGACTTCGAGCAGTTCATGATCGGGCTGCTCACACCTATCGCACCGACCGTGAGTTTCCTGCCTGCGCTGGCGAGCCAAATCACGCTGCCGCTGATCTGGGTTCGTACGACGGGCGGCACGCTCGATCACAACGCGATCACCTACCAGGCGAAGGTGCGGGCGGCCGTTTTTCACAGCAGCAGGCAGCAGGCGCAGACCATGGCGATTCAGGTGCGCGATGCCTTTCTGAACGCCTCGGCCGCACGCTTCAACGGCGTGCTGGTCGATTACGTGGAGGAAATCGCTGCTGCTGAACCGCGTTTCAGTGCCCCGAATCTGCGTCGCAGCCGCGGGACGAGCGAATTCCCAGACCTCGACCCGCTGCACCAGATGGTCGAGCTCGCCTTCGCCATCGACGCTCGCCGTCAGTAGACGGCATATCACCGGCACCCACGCACATATTCGATCGCGTGGGTGCCCTTCCTTGTCCAGCCCGTTTCACCGGGCACATGAATGGAGATTGTCTTGCCTCCCATCTCGTCCACCCCGTTGACCACGCTGAAGGCCGCCCAGCGCCAGCTGCTGCTCAAGCCGCTGGATGCTGCGGTGTTCCTGGCCCCGTGGCCGAACTCGACCCCCGTCACCCCGGGCAGCATGACCGACGCCACCGGCAACCTGCTCGCGCTGCCCGCGTCGTACCAGTCGGTCGGCCTGATCGACAAGAAGTCCGGTGTCAACTTCGCGCGCGCCGTGACGGCATCGCCGATCGAGGCGTACGGCGAGATGCAGCCGGTCCGCGACGACATCACCAGCGATATCACCACCATCGAGTTCGAGCCGCAGCAGACCAACCTGCTGAATCTGGCGCTGACCAGCAACACCAACCTGGCGTCCACCCAGGCCGCGGCCAACGGTGAGGTCGGCTTCTGGCAGCCCGCGACCCCGCAGATCAACTACTATTCCGCGGTCGTGATCGGCAAGGACGGCACCGACGCCAGCCCGATCTACATCTTCAAGATCATGCCGAAGGTCGCCGTCACAAAGTGGGGTGGTGAGCAGTGGACCCCCACCAACCTGATGGGCGAGAAGCTCACCCTCACCGCCTTCAAGGACGACACCCTCGGTTACGCCGTCGCCCACGGCTTCGGCGGCACCGGCTGGCAGAAGCTGCTGTCGGCGACCGGCATCAAGTACACCGTCTCGGCGATCACGCCCGCGCCGATCAGCGTGACCCGTGGCACCACCACGTCCGCGCCGATCGTGGTGACCGACCAGTTCGGCGGCATCCTGCCGAACGCCAATTGCGCCTTCACCCCGGCCGGTGGTTCGAACATCACCGTGTCGGCGTCCGGTTTCGTGACCGCCGCCGCGAACGCCACCGTGGGCAACACCACCGTCGGCATCGTGTACACCCCGACCGGTGGCACCGCGTTGGCCTCGGTCAACTGCGTCGTCACCGTTGCGTAGTCGACGCCCATGAAACGTGGTCGCGTGCCGTGCTTCTCCGGTCGCGGCACGCGGCCACTTCTTGTCAGCTTCCGGAGAGAAAGCGGGGCTATCCCGTGTCCTTTATCCCCACCCAGTTCCCGGTCACGATGACCGATGGCACCCACGATTACCAGGTGTTCGACGCCTCGGCGTTCGGTGACGCCATGTTCGGTCTCGGCCACCGCGTCAAGGAAGACGTCAAGCAGGCCGTCGCCGCGGCCAAGCCCGCCAAGTAACTACGTTCCACCACTACGAAACCGGAGATCCCCTGATGGCAGCACCCCGCAAAACGTCAACGGCTACGAAGGTGGCCGGCGGTGACGAAGGCCGCTTCTACGAGATCCAGCGCGAGCTTGCAGCCAAGCGACGCGGCCCCTACCACCTGACCGCCGACATCGCGATCCAGCCACTGACCCGCCGTCAGGCGCGCATACTGGCCGAAACCGACGACGAAGAAGACCAGCTGCGGATCCTGCTGGGTGACGTCTACGAGGCGGTCGACGACTTGTTCGCCGACCGCCCCATCGACGAATGGGTCGCCTTCCAGAACGATCTGTACGCCCACTTCTACGGCGAAGGCGCCATGGAGCTGCCGGGGGGATCCGAGGGCTCGTAGAGTTCTGGGACAAGTTCGGTGCCGCGCTCGAATACGACCTACTCGAGCGCGGCATCGACGTCCGAGACTGCTTCGGGCCCATCGAGTTCCGCACCCGCGACTGGCGAACCATCTGGCGCTTCAAGGACCGCCTACCCCGCGGGTCGCACTACAAGACGGCCTTGGCGTTGGACCGTGAACTCGCCGAGTACTGGCTCGACATGGAGGAATCCGACCCCGATCCCGACGCCGAAGAGCCACCGACCCCGGAGGGCTACACCCTCGACACGTATCTGCTCCTGTCGATCATCGACGGGTTGCAGGGCGTCCAAGCGGCCGTGATCGCGGCAGCCGGCGCGGATCCACCCCAGGTGAAGCCGATGCCGCGTCCGCAGACAGCAATGGACGTAGTCCGCGAGGAACGGCGCCTGTCCACGATGAACAGCATCGTCGACATCTTCAAACCGGCCGCCGGCTAGTCCCGCGCCAGCGGTCGATCAGAACGCCCCGCCGGAGAAGCACTTGACGACCGGCGGCTGACCGCTGGCGTCCGCGTCCGGCATCGGAGCGCTGCTGCCGGTACTGCCACCGACCACCCCGCCGATGATCGCGCCGGGAAATGCTCCGATAGCCGAACCTGCGACAAACCCGCCGATGGCGCCCAGGCCCATGCCGATCAAGCCGTTCGTGGTGATGTTCTGGCAGTAGGCCCGTTGCTCGGGCGTCAGCGCGATCGGTGCAGCCTGAACCGGGCTGCTGGTGACTGCGCTGCGATCGAATCCAGGTGCCGGCGCGGCGTGCGCAGTACTGGCGAACGCCGCTGTTGCCGCGATCGCAAGACAGGTCGCGGCAATAAACTTCTTCAATTTTCTCGAACTCCCAGAGAGATAGCCATCAAACATTTTGTCTCCCAAAACATCTCAGCCTTGAGAGCACACGAAGCTTAAGCTGATACGGCCGCGCCGACACAACAACGTCGATCAATTGTGGGGCTCATCACGTTTACTGTGAATTATCCTCGCTACCAGCCAGTTTCGTTGTGATGCTGATGATTCAGTCGAGCGATCGTCCACGCGACCCCTGGCTGATTCCATGATGTGAGGTCGCGGCGCGGGCCACGCCAGCGCAAACCCGCGAAGTTGCACGCGGACAGTGCCTACGACATCGCCGAGTTGCGCCGCTGGGTCGCCGACCCGCAGTATCGGAGTCCGTTTCGCCCGCAGGTGAATCGAGCGTAGTGACCGCCTCGGCCGACACTGGTGGGTCGTGGAACGCACCTTCTCCTGGCTGACCGGCTACCACCGGCGCACCCTGCACTACGACCGCAAAGCCGAACACTTCTTCGGATTCCTGACCCTCGCCGCCGCGCTCACCTGCTTCAAGAAGCTAGCTAAGCCCGATCAGCGACATGAGACGCGATCTAAGGCTCCTGGTGAAGATCATCAGGCACCGAGCCAACGCGCTGAATGACCCTCAATTCTGATGTCGCCAACGCTGCCCTTCACAGGAAGTAGTATCCAATCATGCAAGTTGACGTCGCCGGTGCCATCCGTGTCGCTCGCCTAGCTGTAGATTTTGGCTGGAGCTGGACAACGGAAGATGTGCATCGCTTTTGCGATACCGCTGGCTGGCAACTGGAGCCTTTCGGCTATGACAGTGCTGACCTACGGACCAACCTCGGAACGGCGCAACCCATAGGCCGCGTCTATCGCGATCTTGAATTCTTCGAAGACGAAGGTCTTCCCGAGCAGGAAATCACGCAGATTTTGGTGCGTGTGGCTGATGATGGACCCCGTCACGCTAGTCCCGAATCGCGGGCGGACCTGTCGGATCTTTTCGCCGAACTTGCTGATGGATTCACTGGGCATTTAGGGGATCCAGCAAGGCGGTTTTCTGGCGGCACTCCAATGATAGCTTGGGAGAGGCCGGACGTTGTCATTGTTTTGCGCGCCGTGACGGAATCGATTTCGCTAAGAATTATCAATCCCATCTACCAGGCTTCTGCAAAACAATTAAGACGTGGTAGTGATGGTGAGAAGCTAGAACAACCGGTGCGGACGGTTCGCCCTTCCCAGGATAATTGGCTTGATTTCTCCACTGCATTGGCTTCGACGCTTGTTCGCATGGCTAGCGGTGGAAAGCTTCTGTTAGGTGTGCCTGAAGGGCGCGGTGCGCTTTTTTCGATGGGCTGGTTTGATTTGGAGTGCCAAATTGCTCTTGGCGAAGATTTGGCGGTGGCGAAAACAAATTTTGTCCAGCAGCGAATGAATATGACTGAGCAAGGGTGGGAGTCTCCACCTGGCACGAGTTGGTT
This sequence comes from Nocardia sp. NPDC055050, assembly GCF_053608345.1. Classification (NCBI taxonomy): domain Bacteria; kingdom Bacillati; phylum Actinomycetota; class Actinomycetes; order Mycobacteriales; family Nocardiaceae; genus Nocardia; species Nocardia sp. NPDC055050. Next base: position 37,572 of record NZ_JBSGVG010000046.1, on the reverse strand, counting down.
TCGGTCAATTCGATGGCCGTCGAAATACCAAGAATATGAGTCGATGTCTGATCACGCGATAGATGCCCTTCGAGCGGTGCTTCAGGTGGCTCATCCCCATGATCTTGAAATCAGCGCCTGGCAGGAGTCGCTAGATTCTCCAAGTTCAGTTCCTGACATTACGGCATTTCGCGGCAACTGACGCAGACAATTCCAATTTCTCGTTTGTGTCAGATTGTCAATTGATCTGGCGGAGCGGTTCTCGTCGGCGTCGCGCTCGATTCCAGTAACTTCCTGGGAGATTACGCTCTGCTGGGGAATTCCCCGCTAACGACTATTAGGAGCGTGTTTCATGTGGCGGTCCGTGCCTTGGCAAGATTCTTGTAGCAGGTCAGCGTTGCTGCCAGCGTAAGGAACCCGCAGTAGTGAGTGTCCTTGCGGTCGTAGCGAATCGAGAGCCGGTGATAACCGCCGAGCCGGGCGATGGTGTGTTCGATGACCCACCGGGTTCGGCCAAGGTTTTGGCCGGACTCGATTCCTTTGCGGGCGATACGGACACCGATTCTCCGATCACGCACCCAGCTCCGCAACTTGCGGTGGCCATAGGCCTTGTCCGCGTGCAACTTTCCCGGTTCACGCCGGCGTGGACCACGCCGCGGGGATTGTGCGTACCAACGGTCGAAGGGCCTCGGCGTCGGGGGTGTTCGCGGCCGATACCGCGACCGTGATGGGTATGCCCGAACGGTCGGATAGGACGTGCAGTTTCGAGCCCGACTTGCCTCTATCGACCGGATTCGCCCCGGCTATCGGGCCTCCCTTTGCTTCGAACCTGACGCACCGTCGACCACGACGCGCGACCAGTCGAGCAACCCCTGACTGCCGAGCTCGTCGAGCACGGCGCACTGTAGTCGTCGCCATAGGCCCGCTTCGGTCCATTTCGTGAACCGGCGATGGCAGCATCCGCCACGCACATCCGCTGGTCAGCACGTACACGACTGCGGTGAACGCGGCCCGCTCGTCAGTCGGTGCGGTCCCGCCGCCCTGGCGGCGCGGTGAGAACGCCGGTGACAACGGCTCGACCAGGTCCCACAGCTCATCGGGGACCAACCGTAACGACAATTTGTCAGTCACGACCGAACATCATGCACCACAGCCGATTACAGTCAGGCCGCGACTACCCGGCTACGACGTGAGACATCCTCTAGGTGTTGTGTGCTGTGCTCGCAGATTTGATCTGCCGAGACTCTTGGACACGCAGTTGGGCCGGTAATTGCCGAAGCATCGGTTATGCGGTGGATCCCTACCGTGGGGAGCCGAGAAAGGCGCGCGATTATGCCAGCCCGGCGTTCAGATTGCGCCTTTCACCTTCGGGGTGAGACGCACGTCCCTATACCGCACACCCAATTTGGGTGAATTGCGCAATGTGATTCATAGCGCACCGCATTTGGACAAATATTGCCCGTAATTCAGTATGTAAACTATTTGCTTGTCTCGCATTCCCGCGAGACAGTGCCTGAATCGCGAATAATTGCTGACTCAAGGTATCGAGTGCATCCGCAAATAGTTCGTCGGTTTGAATGCGACGCTGCGAGCTGATCAGTTCTGGAACCTGTACAGGTCATGCGTAGGGGTCGTTGACACGGGCTTCGACTGCCTGCAATGACGGTAACGAGGCGATTCATGAATAATCCTAAACAAGATTTTCCTAGGCCAAAAAAGGCCGATAAGATCACACCTGTTGACAGAAAGGCCAACAAGGGTGATCCGGAAGAATTTGAACTCGATCCCGAGGAGGAGGAGCGGCTAAACCAGCAGATTCAAAAGAACGACAGGCGTGCAAGTGTCGCGAATAGCGAAGAGAGGCAAGACGCCCTCGCTTCCAGAGCTGGTGAGCTCAATATAAAATGGGATGCCCTGAAGGGCGTGAAGGAAAATGGAAAGGTTGATGACAAAGGCTATAGAAATACGCTTCGCGATGCGCTGATTAGGGCGCACCGGGCAGACGGCAGCACTCCGCCCGAGAACCAGGAGTTGAAGCGTTCCTGGAGAGGTAAAGATCGAGATTGGATCGCCGACACCCTCGATCTTGACGAGAATGATGGTCCAAATGTGGCAGCCGTCAAAAAATATGGACGTTCTTTCCTTAAAAACAGGGATGATAAAAATGCCAGGGCGACGGGAGGCGATCTCGTTGGTACGAGGATTGCGGAACTCTATCTTGAGAAGCTGATAAAAGATGCTGGTGGCGGCGCAATTGTTGCCACTGGCGCTCGCGGGAATGAGACCTTGGACGTTGTTGCCGTCGTTGGGACCGCAGCTACGGGCTACAAACTTGTCGTTATTGAAGCAAAAGCTGGCTCCAGTCAACTTCAACGGGCCAATGTTCACGATGACCGGGGAAGGTGGTACAAGGTCTGGCAAGGTACCCGTATCTACTTACGTTTCAAGCTTCGTCGGGATCAAGAGCTTCTACATAACCTCAAAACGAAGAATAATGGAGAGTTTAAGCATCTCTACGATGCGCTAGTTGGTGGGAAATCTGTTCCTCTCGAATATAGGCTTCTGGAGGCGCGGTATAACGACGATCGAACATTGGCGACGCCCAGCGTGTCACGATTTAATATCGGTACGAGGCTTTCCCTGATCAAGCGACCTGCCTCGATATATGCAGCGCCCAAAGGACGTCCTCGTAGTGGTGGCGGTCGTTCGCGTACGGGGGCCGTCGTTGGCGTCGTTGGCGTCGCTGGAGCGGCAGTGGCTCTGCATGCGGCTGCTTCGTTCGTCGCCCCATCTCCAGCTAACGCTGCACCCGTGGCTACCCCTCCTGAACGGACGTCATTCGAGCCGTCGACAGATTCTTTGACGGCGTTTTCTGAAATATACGTAAGTGGTTCAGTTGAAGACTCTGTCGACAATGTGATCGTCGCTGGATTGAAGGCAAGTATTGGCGAATTGTCGCGGATGGCAACGTCGTTTACCAATTATGTTCAGAGTGGTTTGAACGAGTTGGTGACAATGGTCGGGGCCGCTGTTTCGGTCGTGTCCGGTTTTGTTTCTGACGTTGTTGATTCGGTCGGAGCGCAGGCGATTATCGATAAGATTTCCGATGACTGGGCATTTGCGCAAGAGCTGTTGAATATTGCGATGTTGTTTTCGCCGGTGGGTACGGTGGCTGCGGCTATTTCGGCTGCAGTGCCGATTATTCAGTTGATCGTTGAGCATTGGGATCAGATTCGGGCCGCGTTCGATTGGGTGTTGAAGAATGTTTTGACGCCGGTGGCTGAGTACTTCATGACGGCGTTCAAGGTTTATATGACGCCGTACCGCGCGGCTTTCAACGCGGTGATGGCTGGGTTCAATGGGATGGGTGGGGTTGTCGGTACCGCAGTTGGGACGGTGCGGTCGACGGTCGTGGGAATTGTGAAGGCGATCGGCCAGATTTTCCAGCGGCTCGAGGTCAAGATCCCAGCCGTGGGGTCATTCGGGTTGAAGAGTGTCGGTGACGTGATGGTTGCTTGGGCTTCCGAGCGGATGGCCGACGGCGGCCTGGTGGGTGGGCGACGTGGGTCCGCGCCGCGTAGGACATCCGGTATCGAGGTGATGGCCGTGATTGATCGGTCGGTGCTGCGTGCCGCCCAGGCTGAGGATCGCAAGATCGGGTACGTGTATCGGCCGCCGTTCCTGCACGACGGTGCGTTGCCTCGCACGGATAGCGGGCCTGGTCCGCGCACATTTGATGTCCGGGTCGCTGATGTCGATGCGGCGTTCGCGCAGATTCGAATGTTGCAGGCCGTGCAGGATGCGCGGTTCAGTCCGGTTGGCGTGTAGCCGGGTGATGGCTATTCGGCTGACTCGGTATTGACAGTAGACGTCGGTAATTCACAAGAGATCGGAAGGTTGGAAACGATGAGTGATCCGAAACCGGAGGGTGTTCCGGACCCGTTGGCCGGCTTCGACATCGAGATCCATCCGGTCTCTTTGGACGGGCTCAACGATTCAACGGATCAGAGGCCGAAAAAGGCGGACAATACCAAGGAGCCGAGCAAGAGCAGGAGTCCTTGGCGTCGGCCTTCCGCGTCCAGACCCGCTCGGCAGCAGAAGAATCCGCCCAAGGTCGATGATCACCCCAAGGGCACAAGCCCCACGGCTCGGCCGCCGAAGAAGCCGATTCAGCCGCGTGAGAGCGGCAAGCGAGAGCGTGGCGCTGCGCCGAAGTCGCCACGCGGAGGTGGTCCGGGCGCGAACCCGCCCGGTGTCGACCGGAAGCAGCCGGCCAAGAGCCAGAAACCGGCATCCGCGAGACCGGAAAGGCCTGCGGCGCCGCCGAATAGGAGCAAGCCGGTTGACCTGGCGAAACGTCCGCCTGCTAAAACTCCGGCGGCTGGTAAGCCAGGAAGCCCGAAGGGAAGCAAACCCAAGGGCGGCAAGGTCGACACCAAAGGGCTCAAGGATGAGGCGACCGCCCTCAAGAACCTCGGCGGCGCGTTCAAGGACAACCTCGCGGCCATCAAGGATCACACGGGCGCCGGCAAGAAGATGGTCGGCAAGGTAGGCGGCGTCGCCAAGAACCTGAAGAAGTTGACCGGCGCGATTCGCACCGCGTCAACTGTGCAGAAGATCATCGGTGGGGCGTCCAAGCTGTGGTCGGTGGCGCAGACCGCGTTGAACCTGGTGTGGAACGCGTCGCCGGTCGGCTGGTTCACCCTCGCCCTGGGCGCCGCGATTCTCGCGATCACGCTCATCGTCGAGCACTGGGACGAGATCAAGGCGGCGTTCAGTGTCGTCAAGGAGAAGGTGCTCGATCCGGTCGGTAGATTCTTCCAGGACCAGTTCGGCGAGGTCCTGAAACCGTTCACCCACATCAGTACGGCCGTCTCCGGCGCGTTCAAGGCGTTGTGTTCGACCGTGGGTGGGGTGTTCCAGAAGATGGTTCACTACATCGCCGTGGTCGTCGGCAAGGTCGCCGATCTCCTCGGCAAGTTTCGGTGGTTCCCAGGCGTGGACGGCATCGCCGACGCCATGTCCCAGTGGGCGCAGGCGCATATGGCAGACGGTGGTCTTGTCGGTGCGAGCCGTGCCAAGGCACCGGCCGGCTCGACCGATGAGGTCGTCGTTGACGCCGGGAGCCCGAAGCGGACGGTGATGGCCGCGGTCGACAGTGATCACCTGCGGGTAGCCGGCACCGATACCGGCCGGTCAGCGCTGACCAAGAGTCCGCATATCGCCCCACTGCGCGGCGTGCGGCGGAGCGGCGCGACAGTTCGCGCGATCGACCATTCGACCACCATCGCGCTGAACCGAGGGAACGACACCAGTTACGCGCGGTCGCGCGCCGTGCACGCGCAACGCGCGCTCACCTACGCGGGTGGGTCGCGCTAGCCCAACCTTTCAGACACCTCAGGGAGTGGTTAGAACGATGAGCAGTAAAGGCGACGCGCAGTTCGACGCCGCATTGCGCGCGGCGCTGGCCGCGAGCGATCCACTCGATGCCGTCGACAAGAGCAGGGGTGGCGCGGCCAAGGCCGATGCGCGGGGTTCGGGGGAGTCCTCGAAAGCTGACGGGGCGCACGACCACCCGAAGGTCAGTTCGAGGGCCGAACAGCCTTCTGGCGCAGCGCAATATGAGAAAGAGCACCGCCCGGCTCCGGTCGAACCACCCAGGGGTGCGCGACCAACGACCTCACCGCCGAGCCGGTCGGTCAAGCCGCGCAGGCCATCGAGGTCGCAGGGCAGACCTCGGGGCGGGCTCGGCTCGAAGGTGCGCGGCGGCGCCGGCCTGGCCGGTGGTCTGGCGATGGGCGCGCTGGCATCGGGAGTTGACTGGCGCCAGGCCGTCGCCGACCCGAAAGCCGCGCTGAGCGGGCTCGGTAGCGCCGCCCTCGCCCAGGGCAAGGACTATCTCGCCGGAATGGCTGATCCGGCGAATCTGTCGGACGCCGTCTCGCAGGTCAGGGACACGGCGGGTGGGGCGAGGGATAAAGCGTCGCCGGGCAAGTCGAATGACGCCAAACCGATCACCGATGAGACAAAGGCGCTCAAGGATCGAACCTCAGCGCTGCGCGGCGACGTCAAGAACCTCGGCACGCACGCGGCGACCAGCCAGAAGATGACCGAGAACGTCGACAAATCGTCGAAGGGTTTCGACGATCTCGCCAAGGCGCACAAGGACTCAGCGGGTGCCCAGAAGAATGTCGAAGCCGCGTCGAACAAGTGGGACAAGTCCCAGGGCAAGCTCAACAAGGCTGTCGGCAAATCGGTGATCGGCAAGATCGTCGCGGCGATCGAGGTCGCGATTGTCGTGATCGGGCTGCTCATCGAGCATTGGGACTCCGTGAAGAAGGCCTTCGACACGGTGAAGAAGAACGTGCTCGAGCCAGTCGGCGACTACTTCAAGAAGGTGTTCGCCGCGTGCCTCGCGCCGTTCACCACGGTGATCGACGAGGTGAAAGACGCGCTCGGCAGCTTGGGGAGCGGGATCGGTGGCCTGTTCGCCGGGGTGGTCAACCAGGTGGCGGACATCGTCGCCGTGATCGGCTCGGTGGTCGCCAAGATCGAGTTCAGTCTTCCCGGTTGGCTCGGTGGCGCGACGCTCAGCCTGGCTGGGCTCGGAGGGGCGATGACGTCGTGGGCGGCGTCGGCACGGATGGCCGATGGCGGCGTGGTGCGGGGGCCAGGTGGTCCGCGCGAGGACCGGGTGCCGGTGCTGGCGTCCAACGGCGAGTTCGTGGTCAACGCCGCGGCGACGGCGCGCTACGGGCCGCTGTTGGAATCGATCAACAAAGACACCCTCAATATCGGCGGTCGGGATGCGCAAGTTGTTGCCTCGCTAGGCCGTTCGCGTGTCAAACCGGCGCAGGCGCTGCCCGATGTGGCGACCACACACCGATTCGATCGGTCAACCACGATCAACCTCACGACGACCCAGCACGACGGCGCCTACCTGCGCGCGAAAGCCGTGGCCGCGCAGCGAGATATCACCTACGAGGCCGGACGGCGGTAGCCCACGGCGACGCATGACCAAGGAGTAGACGATGGACCGATCCCTGCCCGAAGACGACCTCGACGTGGACGAAGAAGAACTCGACGATCTCGATCCCGAGGAAGACGAACTCGATGACGACGGCGACGCCGCGGCCGAAGACGAAGAGGGTGTGGCGGCGGCTGGTGGCGTCGCCGGTGCCGCGGCGCTTGCCGCAACGGCACCGATGGGTATGCGGGCGCGTCAACAGCAGTCTCCCGGGGGCGCGGCCAAGTCGACGGCCACACCTGCTCAGCCGGGTGGGAAACCGCGTGCCGCGCGTCCGGCACCGGGGGTCAAACGGCCCGGCGGAAAACAGCCGGCCGGAGCCGGCAAACCGCAAGCCCCGAAGAAGCCGCTCGGCAAGGGTGGCCCCGCGGATAAAGGTAATGGTCAGGGTGACGATGCCAAGGCGATAGCGACCGCGCAGCAGGAACTCGACGCCGCGCAAAAGGCCAGCGATGCCCTCGAGACCCCCCACACCACGGCGACGAAGAAGCTGGTCGACTCGGCGAAGGCCGCCGCGACCGGCATGTCTCCACTCGCGGCCGCGGTCAAGCACTCGAGCGGCGAGCACAAGAACGCCGCGAAGGACCACGGCGAGCACGAGAAGCAGCAAGGCGAGCTGGACAAGGCCCTGAGCGAGGGCGGTCTCGGCATGATCATGAAGATCGTCGACGACCTCAAGCCATGGATCGACAAGATCATGAACTGGCTGAACAAGCTCAAAGACGCACTGGTCAAGGCGTTCGAGAAGGCGCTCAAACCGGTCATCAACTTCTTCGAGAAGGTATGGAGCCAAACGGTTGTCCCGGCGTTCAAGAAGACCGTGCAGGTGGTCTCGGGAGCGTTCAACTCGGTTGGCGATATCGTCGGCAAGGTCTTCAACGCCCTGAAGAAGGCGTGCGCGACCGTACTCAAAGCCGTCGGCGAGGTACTGAAGAAGCTCGACTTCACCATTCCCAGTTGGGTTCCCGTCGTCGGCGGAAACAGCCTCGGCCTGGCCAAGATCGGCGACACCCTGATCGAGTGGTCGACCAAGATGCGCGATGGTGGTCTGGTCCGTGGACCGGGCGGACCGCGCGAGGACGCGGTCCCGGTGCTGATGTCCAACGGCGAGTTCGTCGTCAACGCGGCTGCCACCGCCAAGCACCGCAGTGTGCTCGAGGCGATCAACAACGAATCCAGGTCGACCACCGGGTCCGGCTACGCGGCCACCGCGCGCTCATTGCCGGCGACCGCAGGCGCCCAAGCCCGGGCACTGGCCCTCGCCGACCGCCCTCAACTGGCGATCGTCAGCCCGATCGCGCCGAGCGGCGATCGCCTCGACCGCTCCCTCTCGGTCAACATCAGCGCGCCGACGTCCGGTCACGCGCATACGCACGACACCGCGCTGGCAGCCCGAAAGGCATTGACCTACGCCGCGGTTCGGCGTTGATATCCTTGGTGCGAGCTCAGGATCGCGACGACTCTGGAATTAAGGATTGATATGGAGTTCAAGGCGCTCTGCAACATGGTGCAGGCTTCATATTTTGATGGCGTCGAACGAATTCGCCGACTTCCTACGGAGTCGTATATTCCGACGAAATGCTACAGCGAGGTTCTCGACGCCTACATTGCTGACGGATGGCGTGTCGTATACGGATACGATGGTCCTGATGCGGGTATCGATTACAACCGCACCCACCTGAAGCGCGGAAAGAGCATTCTTAGATTCAGCTGGTGGCCCTATGAAGGAGGTCGAGTGGCCGGCTCCAAGAGTGATATCGAGGAGATTTCCCGGTATATTCGCGACCGCTGAGTCAGTCGCTGTGGGTACGTTGGGCCGTCGGCCCTCTCAACTAGTTCGGGAGTCGTTTCAGTTGGAGAACATGCAGCTTGCCGCTGGGTTGGCCGGAGAGATGGTTGCTCATGCGGTGCAGTGGGTTTCGGAAGGATCGGCGGGTCCGTTCCTGGCCTACCTGGGCAAGGGCGACACCCGAGTGACGTTGATCGATCTGGCGCAGGACGGCCCCGAGTCGCCGCTGGATTACGGTCGTGGGCTCATGATCGTCAGGTCTGCTGCTCGGGCTGTCATCGTGTACGACGGAACCATCTCCAACGATGAGGGCGGTCACTACGATGCGCTGATCGGGGAGGTCTACGAATTCGAGCACTGCGAGGGCGCTTTCGACGTCCTGGTGCCCTACCGCCCGCGTAGTGAGTCGCAGAGTTTCGGTGTTTACGGACTCATCCTCGAGGACCCAGCAAGCGAGCCGGTCGACGAAGAAATTCTCGACGCGTTCCTCGACGGAACCCGCAGGGATGCCGATGTCGGGAAGTTCTGGCGTCAACACCAATTGCGGTAGCGGTCGGCGTGCGGCCCGTGCCGCAACCTATGAGGTGAGGAACTGGGATGGGCAGCTGATATTCCGGATGATCCGTTCTCGATGAAGGGCGTGACGCACACTGAGCAGGCTGCGATGGCGAGGTTTTCGTCGGCTGAGGCTGTGCTCGAGCCGGAGAACGCAACGGTGGCTGATCGGTTCCACCAGCGATGGTGAACAGTTCGATGCCCTGATCGGCGAGGTCCACGAATTCCAGTATGGCGAAAGTGCTTTCGATGTACTCGTGCCGCAACATGATATGAGAGTAGTGACAGATAGGGGGCCGGCGTGGGTCGCGTTCGCAAGGTAAGTAGGGCCAGGCTTCGGCAGCGTGAGAAGGACCAAGGCGTCCCAGAGTGGTTGGAGTGGTTGGTCGGAATGGATGCAGCGCTTGAGACCTTCTTTGCTGTGGATGTCCCGGATATGTCTGTTGAGCCGTTTACCGCGGCTGGGCTGGACCATGCTGAGCGGGCGCTGGTGGACAGGTTTTCCTCTGTTGAGCCGTTGCTTGCAGTCGATAATGCCGGAGTCGTTGACCGTTTTCAACGATTCCTTGGGGAGACATTTATTAGAAGCGGTCTCGGAGGCCACTGGAAAAATGTTCGTATCACCGACGACGACACGGATGTCGTTTTCCGCCGTCGGGGATTCGAACCGGTAGTTTGTCACCCGTTCACTCCTGCCTTTCTTGATGTGGGGTCGCTCGTGCTGGGGGCAGTGGAAGCCCGAACCTTTCACGAATGGTCGTGGGTCTACGGCAATTGTGTTGTGGATTACGGGAACTGGGTGGCTGAAGGACGGCCAAGTATTTCCTGACCGGCTCCTCTGATTTTAACTGAATATATTTTCGAGTAGAACCTCTAAAACAGATAGCCCATCGATGCCAGGCATCGATGGGCTATCTGTTTCTAGGTCCGAGACAAATTCAGGACGGCGATGTGCGCCAGTTTGGATCGGGCGTACCAATTCTTCCGGCGCCCCGGACTGTGAAATGGAGTGCGTACACATGAGTGACGGTAAGGCGTGGCTGGATGAAGATCCAGAAGACGGCCATGAACTATCTGCGACCCAGGAATCGAAATATCAGGACTATCTCAGGAAGGAAAATCCATCCGAGGGGGTCCATAGGGATAGGCGTTCATGGCTGCGTAAGAATCTTTCGTTCCGTTATGCCACGCGTTATGGTGATGACTATCGAGACGGATTGGCGATCACTCGTGGCTGGACCGCCGATAATGGCTGGGAGATTGAACAGCGCGTATCCGCAGGAACGAGCGACCGATACTATGACGCCGGTAATCGGAGAAAACCTTCAGTCGGCCGTGAAATCAAGTACGGAAAGGTCGGCCGTGGTCGTACGCTAGGTGGGCGAAGTCAACTCGCTAAGGACGAGCATGTGGTTAAACTCGGTCGCCGGGTCAACTGGCATGTTTCCGATATTTCGAAGGTGGATAAAAAGGTACTCGCCAAGCTACGCGAACTAGAGAAGAAGTACCCAGGAAGATTCACCGTTGAGCAGGTTGGTACGGCTGAGACCGAGCTTGCTTTGGCTATCGGCAAGGAAATGCGTGAACATCGTGCCGGAAATGGTAGACCATTACCGTCATATTATGCCGCGCAGCGTGAACTTGCAGAGAGGCACGCAGGCAGTATCGCAAAACTGGGCGGGAAAAATTTGGGTGCTGCCAATCGTCATACGATGGACGGTGGAAAGAGTCTTGTAGCCGAGGTCAAGGCGAGAACAAAAGCGCTCAGAGGTAAGGAATCGGCTCTCAAAGAGAGCATGAAGGCACTCCGGGATCATGCCACCGCTCACGCGAAAATGGTCGGGGGATGGGCGAAGGCGCCTAAGGGGCTCACGAATCTGACCAAGGCGATGAAGAATTCATCGACCGCGCAGAAGAATGTGCAAGGTGCCACCAAGTCGTGGATCGGCGCCCACGGCAAGATCAACGCTTCGATGATGAAGTCCCCGTTGGGCATGATCGCGCTGGGGATTACGGCGCTGATCGGCGTGGTGACGCTGATCATCGGTAATTGGGGCACGATCGAGAAAGTTTTCGAGGCCGTGCGTAAGAACACGCTCGAACCGGTGGGCAAATTCTTCCAGGACGTCTTCGCCTCGGCGACCGCTGGGCTGAGCAACGTGACGAAGGGTATCTCGGACTCGTTCAGCGGCTTGGGCTCGGGGGTCGAAGGCGTGTTCAAGACGGTGATCCACTATGTCGCGGTCGTCGTGAACGCGATCGGGTCGGTGCTCGAGCGCCTCAATATTCCGCTGCCGGACTGGCTCGGCGGCGGCAGCATCGGATACGGGTTCATCGGTGACGCGATGGTCGAATGGGCTGCGGCGCATATGGCCACCGGTGGTGTCGTGCGTGGTCCGGGTGGTCCGCGCGATGACCAGGTGCCGATTATGGCGTCCAACGGTGAGTTCGTGGTGAATGCCGCGTCTACCAGTCGGCATATCGCCTTGCTGGAAGCGATCAATAGTGACTCGCTCACCATCGGTGGTCGGGACGCGCAGGTGATCGCGGTACGGCAAGGCGCCTTCGCGGTCCCGTCCCGGGCGCTGCCGCACGTGGTCAACCGGCATCACTTCGATCACTCGACCACGGTCAACCTCACGACCAATCACCTCGACAGCGCGCATGTTCGCGCGACAACACTCGCGGCACAACGCGAAGTCGCCGCGTCGTGGGCGTAGCAGCGATGTCGCGACAACAGAGAACGGAAAACACATGATCTATTCGGCAATCCTGCCCGCGCAGGCCGCCGGCGGTGCCGACGTGATCGGCGTCGCCGGGGTGTACAGGTCGGCCTTCTATAGCGGCGACACCGTCACCGACGTAACTCTCGTGGCACCAGCCGGATTCGTCACTGTGACGGGCGCGGCGACCAACAACGCCACCTTCACAGTTCGGCACTTGCGGTCGGGAGTCGTGCAGCAGAGCTTCGCCTCGATCACGCTCACCGCCGGCACCAACCTGGCCGCCGAGATGCCGTTGACCGTGCCGATCACGGTCGCGCCGGTGCTCCAGGCCGATGACGTGATCGACGTGCGAATGCACCAGAACGGAACCGGGCTCGCGGTCGGCGCGGGCGTCATCGCGGCCGTCTATGTCAGCTGACGGCGCAACCACATTCATTGCAGCACAAGGGAAAGAGTTGAGGTGAACCAGTGGGGACTAGTCCTGCGCTGATAACGATCACCGGCGTCGATGGCTCGACGTGGACGATCAGTGGACAAGGTCGCGGCCGGGAAGGCGTCGACCTCGGGACCGCGCCGAGCGGCCTCTACGACGCGCCGGTCACGACGATCTGGAACCAGACCGCGTTCCAGAACGGCGCGACCTACGGCGGATACAGCACCAACCGACGCGAAGTGGTCTTCGGCGTCAACATCTTCGAAATCACCGGTCGCTCGTGGGAATCCGTGGACAGTGCCTGGCGCAAAGCCTGGGCCTACGACGCGGATTCGATCATGACGGTGACCACCGGCTACGGCTCGCGCTCGCTCGCGCTGCGGATGTCGCAGCAGCCCGACTTCAAACCGAACAAGGACCCGCACCTGAACCTGTGGGGTCAGGTCACTATGACCTGCACCGCAGGCCTGCCGTGGTGGGTGGAGGAACCCGCGACGAGCACCTGGGTCTCGACCATCAACACGACTAACGGCACGACCCAATCCGGCACGGTGACCGTCGCCAATCCGACCGATCAGCCGATGTACCTGCAATGGGTGTGCTCGGCGCCGGGACGCTGGACCTTGCCCGACTTCTCCTTCGGCAACAACTACCACAACCGCGCCGAAGAGGACGCGGATCGTGTTGTGGTGCTACCGAACACGGTCGTGGGTCAGGATCTGGTCGTCGACACCGACCCGGCGCGTGAAACTCTCGTCGCGGCCGACCGATCGCAGATGTGGGCGCTCATGGGTGGCCGTGGATTCGAGTACATGATCCCGCCCTACACGCCGGCAACCGTTGTGCCGGTGAAGGTGACCGGCGCGCCAGCGGGCGCCTCGGTCATGGCCGTGCAACCGCGCAGCTGGTCGCGGCCCTGGGGGCTGCAATGACAACGGTGAACGACCTGCCTGTTATCTACAAGAACGCGCTGAAAGACAAGGCGCAGCGTGAGGTGTTACGAACCAAACCGCCGCTCATTCGGTTCTGGGATGGCGACTGGCAGCTGCGCGGAACCTGCGCGGGCGAGATCAGCGCCAATTTCACCTGGATGCTGAATGAATCCGGGACCGGCGTCATCGTGCTGCCCTACGAGCATCATCTTTCGCAGTGGGCGATCTCGCGCACGCGGACCACCCAGAACATCCACATCACCGTTGACAAGGATGGCGCGCGCTGGGACGGCCGTCTGTCGAAAGCCGTTGTCAAACAAGACGAATACGGCGTCACCACGGTCGAGATGTCGTTTCTGCACTCCTATGAGGAGCTCAAGCACATCTGCGTCTGGGCTAACCCGCTGCTCCCTGCCGCCCTGCAGATTCCGCAGCACTTCATCCTGGCTGGGCCATCGGCCTCCTCGTTGAAGCTCGCTCTGTTTTTGAACGTGCTGCGGCTGGAAACCTCATTGTGGGCGCTGCCGGACAACCCGCTCGATGCGTCCGAGTGGTTCAACCTGGATATGTCCAACTGGTCGATCGTGGTGAAACCCCATGATCTGCTGACGGATTCGTCGGTGTGGACGTTGCTCAACTCCCGGTTCAAGATGTTCCACGACCTGGCGAAGGACACCCTGGCCACCGCGCAGTTGATGGTCACCACCCGGCGGTGGCTGGTCGGTGATCCGCCACCGTGGCCGGGGGCGAATCTGCGCAACGGCGCGCTGGTGGTCGACATTGTCGACAAGAGTGGATTCACCACTGGCACGAGCGAGGGCGGCAGCGTCCTGGACGGGCTGGTCTACACCGCTCAGGTGTACACCGAGGATTACCTCGGCACGACGCGGAATGTCCTGCCCGATCCCAATGCCGAGGAGTACCAGCAGCCGGGCTGGTTGGGAACGTTGTCGAAGGCGCCATGGGTGATCTTCCGACCTGACCGGAACACGGGTGTGCAGACGTCGTCGTTCACGATCACGCCGTTCACCGATGTGCAGATCCTCACGGGTGGGCATTCGCCGGAGCAGGTGAACGCCGGCGTGAAGCAGGCCATCACCTCGGCAGGTCAGCTCGCGGGCGGTTTGCTGCAGATCGCCACAGCGGGTCTGGGCGACTGGTCGGCGATCGGCGGTCAACTTGCCGAGACCTGGCTGTATCCCGGGTTCAAGGACACGTTGCTCGCCTGGGTTTCCTACAAGGATCCGATCCGCGCGGCGCAGGCCGGCTGGTCGCACTACTACGAGCATTTCCAGGACGGCGCGGACGACGCTTACAGCTTGAACTCGCTGACCGCGTTGAGCTCGGCGCTGTGGGCGACGAGGTCGTTCTACTCGCACGAACTCACCGTCGCTGATGGCCAGCCGTACTTCATCGGCGATCAGGGCCACGGCCACTTCTTCCTCGGTGATCGAGTGGGGGCCACCGTCCATGGCATGCCCCCGGACGAGATCTACATCGACCAGGTCACTCAGCTGGAACTGGCCTGGGCCCGCGACCAGACACCTGCCTGGCAAATCACCATCGGCACCAATCAGGAAGTCGAAGAGCCGCTGGTGAAGTCGATGCGCAAGATCGACGAAATCAAATCGACCATGCACGACCTCGGCGTGAAAATCAACTTCGACTAGAGACGGCGATTCCCATGTCAATTCCACAGCAGCACGAATGTGATCCGAACAATCCCGAAGAGGCCATTTCCTGGGCGTTCGTCGGTTTGCCCGGTCCGAAGAACGCCCCGATGATCGTTCATCCCATGGTACTCAAGCAGTGGTCGAAACATCTGTGGGACTTGGGGTTCCGGCATCACCCCGATGAGCAGACCAAGGAATACCACCCGCCGATCCGGGGCCACCACCATTGGCTCAACTCCGCGGGCACCTGGGTGGAGAAGGGGACACCGCAGCCCGCCCGGATCACCGCGCCCGATGTGGCGATGTTGACCCAGCAGGAGCGGGCCGACCTGGTCAGCCAGTTGCGTGAGCACGGCGACCTCAACCATCTGCTCACCCGATCCATCCAGGCGGAGGCGACCGAGCATGACCGCGCCTGACCGGAAGGTCCCAGACGGGGCTCAAGTCGTCGGCAGCTTCGGTGGACTCACCGACTCCCGTGACATCGCGTTCAGCGGCAATGAAACCCAGATCAGCAACTACAGCCAGCAAACCTTCCAGGCGATGACCAACGCCGCGGTCTCGAGCGTGGTGCGCAAGGCCGATGCCCAACTGGGTTCGTATGTCGGCGTGGCGATCGACCGCATGCTGGCCAATCTCTGCCGGGCGCTGGCCGGGGTCGAGGTGCTCGGCATCCATCCCTTGGCGTTCCTCAACGACTGGGCCACCCAGCTCGATGCGAAGGCCAGGGAGGCCTTGTCGGGCGTGGACTCGATTTCCAAAGGCATTACGGGCCCGATTACCGGAACGATTTCGGGAAATCCGGATGACGTTCTTCCTGCCATGACCCAGTTGCAGACACGATTTCAACAAATCCTGTTGCAGGGCAATGCCACTGTCATCACCGCCGACCAATATTACACGCCGACAAAGGGAATCCTCTCTCTCGACGTCATCTTGATCGGTGCCGGCGCCGGTGGTGGTGGCGGACGTTGGGACCTGAACGGGCCAGACCGAGGTGCCGGTGGTGGCGGTGGTGGCGGTGGTGAAGTGCACTACAACATCCCGGCGTCGCTGCTTCCTTCCGACGCCGAAAACAACTTCCTGCCGATCCCCATCACCGTCGGGGTCGCCGGAGTGGGCGGCCCGCCGGGCGGCTGGCACGGTTCGAACGGCACGAACACATCATTCGGTTCATGGCTGACGGCAGGCGGCGGCCTCGGCGGCCTCTGCCAGCGCGGGCACAGCGCCGGATCGGGTGGCAGGGGCGGAACCGGGATGATCCCCGGCGGCGATGGCGGGAAATGCGGCGCGAACGGGGTGGACGACCCCAACCCCGGTCCCGGCCGGGGCGGCAATTCGATCTCGTCGCATGATCTCCATGGCGGCGGGGGCGGCGGCGGAGGTGGTGCCGGTTACACCGGCGGATTGGGCCAATCCGGGGGACAGGGCGGGATCTCGCCTGGGGGCGCGGCGGGATATCCCGGGCAGTCTCCGTCGGCGGTCGTCTCGACCGGTGGTGGTGGCGGTGGCGGCGCGGTGACCGGCGCTGACTCGGGTGCTCCGGGTGCGTTTCCCGCAGGCGGTGGCGGTGGTGGCGGTGGCAACGTCGTCAGCGCCGGTAGCGGCGGAAACGGAGCCGCGGGGATCGTGTACTTGATCGAGCGGACGAGCTGATGTTCGTCGCCAACCTCCGCGTCTTCACGGCCTCGGAAACCTGGTATCCGCCGATGAACTTGTTCGCTGTCGAAGTCATCGCACGCGGTGGTGGTGGTGCGGGCAGCTCGACAGTAGGCGGCGGTGGCGGACAGGCGACGCAGACCTCCCGACGGATCCCGCTCGCGCTCCTGACCCAACCGGTGCCTGTTGTTGTCGGGGTCGCTGGCAGCAACGGCGGCGACGGAGGAACCTCGAGCTTCGGCCCCTGGCTGGCTGCGGTTGGCGGCAGCGGTGCGAACAGCGGCGGTGCCGGTGGGGGATTCGGTTTCCAGCGTGGCGGCAATGGTGGCGTGAGCGGTCAACCTGGTGAATCGGTGTCCGGTGGCGCGGTCAGCTTGCTGGCGGGTGGCGGCGGCGGTGCCGGATCCGGATCCACCGGTGGTGCGTCCGGATTGGTGCCCGCCGGTACCACCAATCCTCCCCTGTGGCAGGTGGGCCAGTCCGGCGGCGGCGGAAACTCCGGCGGCAGCGGCGGCTTCCCCGCCGGGGGTGGCGGGGCGGGCGCTGTCGGTGCGGCCGGACTGGTCACCGTCATCGAATATCTCTTCACCTATTGAACGGAATTGTGCGAAATGAACACAGCAACAGCAACTTCCATCGAAGCCACTGGTTTCGCCGGACCCGCACGGCACTACCAACTCTCAGAGCCTCTCGTGGGCAATCACCACGTGATCGTCTGGACGCAGAATGCGTTCGGCCGGCAGGCCGCCGAGGCGGTCATCGTGCCGGCGCGACCTGACGGTTCGGCAGTCACGATGACCAAACTGCCCGGCTCCTATATCCACCCTGACGCGACTCACGAAGGCGCCCTCTGGCTGGCCGGCTACGAAACAAAGGAAATGCCATGACATCACCGGTCGACCCCGGTTATCTGGGGTATCAGCCCACCGTCGAACCTCTCATCCTGACCACCGGCGCGAGCTTCGTGCAGACGATTCAGCCGTCGGGCGGTGCGGTATTTCCCACTGGCACCACCATTTCCATCGGGTTGACCGCACCGAGCGGTGTTCCGCTGGCCGCTTGGTCCGCGACCGTCACCCCGACCGCCGCCTCCTGGGCGGTATCCAGCGCCATCTGCGACGCGATTCCCGCGAATTCGCGGTACACGATGCTCGTGACCTATCCGACCACGCCCGCGACCACTTACGCGTGGTACGTGGGCTCGGTCATTCGGACATAGAGCATCCGCGTCGCTTGAAAAACGTTGAGATGCAATGTCATCTCAACGGCAAACTCACCCTCGAATATCTGAAATTAGGAGCTGTCATGGCTATCGCCGTTGCTACCACTCGCCAGGCTCTCGCCGACGCTTACAAGAACGTCGCGGGCTCGAACACTGTCTACATCAGCGTGCACATCGCCGATCCCGGCACCACTGGCGCCAACGAGGCGAGCGGCGGTTCGCCCGCCTACGCCCGCAAGCAGTCGGCCTGGACCTCCGGCACCGGTGGCGTGGTCACCGGGTCGCAGGTCACCATCGACCTTCCGGCCGGCTCGTACACCTACGTCGGTCTGTGGAAGACCCTCGCCGGTGGCCCCGCGGACTTCATCGACAAGGTCGCGATCAGCTCCACCACTCTGGGCGCCCAGGGCCAGCTGCTGATCACCCCCACTTTCACCCAGAGCTGACGGAGGGCGCCGCATGGCTACGCAACAACCGACGCGGGCCACCCTGCCGGCGCCGTCCACAGCCGCGGTGGGACTGCCCGGTGTCTCCGTCACCACATCGAGGGCGCCGGCGGTGCCGACGGTCGTTCTGCGCGCCGTTGTGCCGATCATCAAGCCGTACATCGTCGCCGGGTATGTCGGACATGGCGGCGTCGCCGCACATCTGGACAAGGTGCGAGCTCAGGTTTCGTTGTCTCCGACCGCGCTCGGTCAGGCCACCGCGGCCATCTCGCCTCGTTCCGAGGCTCTCGGCGCCGCAGGCGCTCTGGGAAAACTGGTCGCCAAGGTTGTGGTCAAATCGGGGAAGGTTCTGCTCGGGGCGGGTCTCACCGGGCTCGGTGGCTCCAGCGCGTCGCTCAACACGCACCTCCCCTTGGCCTTCCGAGCCGAAGGAACCGCAAGTACAGACCTGGTCGTGATCGGCAGCGCGGAAGCGTTGTTCGGTAGTGATGGTCGGTTCTCCGGTCTCAAACCGTTCGATCTCGCGTTCTCCGGCGGCGGCAGCCTGGGAGTCGAGGCGGCGGCAGCCGGGGCTGTGGTCGTGCCCGGCGACACTGCGGGAGAAGGCTGGTTATCGGTGTCGACGGGACAGCCGATCGCGCTCGGCGGCGGTGGGCAGCTCGCGGTATCTCAGGGCGCGCCCGTGGACACCACGGGTTCCGGTGGGCTGGTCGCGGTGACCAGTGCGAAGGCGGGCGTCGACATGGCGCATACCGGTATCGGGCAGCTGTCGATGGTCACGGTGCCGAGTTTCGCTCCCGCGGGGATGACCAAATCGACGCCGGCGTGGACGCAGATGGCCAATGACTGGTTGACGGTGGCCGGGTGGGCAGCCGATACCGGCACCTACCCCGGATCGACGGTCAATACCGACGGCATCGTCGCTCAGGCGGCGAAAGCCGCAGCGACGCTGGCAGCCTCGATCGTTTTCACCGCAGCGGGAGCGGTCACGGTCAATGTCACGTTGCGGCTGACAGTCAACGGAGTCGTTGTCGCGACAGGTACGGCGACGCCCGTTCCCGCCAGCACGTCGGCCACCGTGACTGTCTCGATGGTCCGTTCCATCGCGGCCGGCGATGTGGTCCGGGTCCAGGCAATGGGCAATCAGTTCTTGAATGTGTACAACCCGACAGCGCAGGTGAATTCGGCGTCGTACGTGCGGATCACCTGAGGCCGAGAGTTCTCGGTTGTCGGCCACATTGCTGGTGCTTCGGAAGACGAACTTCGCCGATCGGCCAGCGCCGGCGACATTCCGGCTGCTCTCATTCGACAGAAAGGAATCGAGCAATGTCGAAACTTGTTCGTATCGCAGTGAATTCCAATCCTGAATGGACGACCATTCGGGTGCCTCGGCAGGCTCGGCCGGTTAGGGCGCGGCGTGCCGGTGGCGTGGTCGTCGGCTGGCCGCCGGGCGCTGAACCTACTTCCGATGTCGTCGTTTACAGCACGTACTGGGAGGTTCCGAGTAACGCTCTGGCGGGTGAGGAGACCTATCTGATTCGTCGCGGTATTCTGCCCGACCAAGCGGCCGGCCACCCTGGTGAGCCGCCGAGCGACGAGGTGAGTGAATCCGGGATGTCCGGTGCCACCGCGTTTTTCGCGGAGGACTCCGAGTTCTTCTGGATCTATCGTGACCTGTTCCAGTCCGGTACCGGCTACCCGCCCAACCGCGTCTGACAGATCAGAATCGACAGTTTCGCGACGGAACTGGTGTGCACTGGAATCAGTGCTCGGCCCGCACCCCATGACCGGGGTGCGGGCCGTTTCGTCGTTTCCGCACCTGGAGTCGGGCGGGATCAAGAGCTGAGGTCGGTGGGGGTGGGGACGACGATGCCGTAGAGGTCGGTGATGGTGGCCAGGGCGCTGGTGTGGAGTTGAGCTGCGGGGATGTCGCCCAGGGGGCGGGTGGCGCAGGCGTTGGCGACCACGGTGGGGGTGTTGCCTCGGAGGAAGGCGCCTTCGGTGGTGAAGGTGACGCACATGTGGGTCATGAAGCCGGCGATGATGAGGTTGGTGTTGCCTGCGGCGTCGACCAATTCGGCGAGGTCGGTGTTCACGAAGGCGTTGGGGACGGATTTGACGACGGTGGGTTCGTTCGAGGTTGGGGACAGTTGGGGATGGATTCGGCCGATGTCGGTGGTGATGTCGTAGGGGGTGTCCTTGCCGCCGTCGTTGATGACGTGGATGACGGGGGTGCCCGCCGCCCTGGCCGCGGTGAGGAGTTCGGCGGCCGCGTCGAGGGCTTGCTTCCAGCCGGTCAATTCCATGACGCCCTGGGTGTAGGTGTTCTGGTAGTCGACCAGGACGAGGGTGGAGTTGGTCAGGGAGGCGGGGGTTTCGTCGAAGCCGTTGAGTGCGCGCAGGGTCGTGGAGGTCATGGGATCCACGGTATGGACGCCGCGAGATGTCGGCAATGTCATGTAACCTGCAGATTCGGACATGGAGGTGGTGGGTGGCTGAGCGGCTCGTGGTGATCGTGTTGTTCGATCGGGTGGATCTGCTCGACGTCACGGGGCCGCCGGAGGTGTTCTCGCTGTTGCAGCGGGAGATGGACGAACCGACGGGGTATCGGGTGGTGCTGGCCGCCGAGTCGATGGAGGCGGTGACCACCTCGGCGGGGGTGCGGATTCTGCCGGATGTGACGTTCGCCGAGCTGGGGCGGGTGGACACGGTGGTGGTGCCGGGGGCGGTGGAGACGGACAGTCATCGGCGGGTCAGCGCGGTGGTCGATCCGGGGGTGGTCGCGGCCGTGTCGCGGTTGGCCGAGGGTGCTCGGCGGGTGGCTTCGGTGTGCGTCGGTGCGCATATTCTGGCGGCTGCGGGGCTGCTCGACGGGAAGCGAGCGACCACGCATTGGTCGACCGCGCAGCAATTGGCCGCCGAGCATCCGGAGGTCGTCGTCGACGCGGACCCGATCTACATTCGCGACGAAAATGTCTGGACCGGAGCGGGACTCACCGCGTGCCTGGATCTCACGCTGGCCTTGGTGGCCGACGATTTCGGGGACGAATTGGCGTTGCGGGTTGCTCGCCAGCTGGTGATGTATCTGAAACGGCCGAGTGGGCAGAGTCAGTTCAGTGTGTCGCTCGAGCCGGTGTCGACCACGCGCCGGATCGAGGATCTGCGGCACTACATCGCGCGCAATATCGCGAAACCGCTCACGGTGACCGACCTCGCCGAGCAGGTCCATGTCAGTGAACGTCAGCTCACGCGCATCTTTCGCACCGAGCTCGGGATGACGCCCGCGGCCTATATCGAGTCGGCGCGGGTGGAAGTGGCGCGCCACCGGCTCGAGACGAGCGACGAAACGCTCCAACGGATCGCTGCCGCTTGCGGTTTCAACACCATCGACACGCTCGCTCGCGCTTTCCGTCGCCAGCTCGATACGACCCCCAACGAGTACCGCCGCCGATTTCGTATCGGGTGACTCACTATGATCTCTGTCGGGACGTTTGCCGGTGAGGATATGAGTAACAAGGGGTTTCGAGTATGGGAACGGGTATCGCGGAGGAATGGTCTACGGGCTCGGCTACGCCGGTGTTGTGGGGGTTGACGAACTTGATTCAGCTGGTGGCGGGCCTGTTGGCCTCCTGAGGATTTGTCTTGCCCCCCTTTCATCGGTCTTCTGGCGGGGGTTCCTTCGCTGTTAGACATCTTGTGCGGCGGAAATCCGCGGCAAATCTGAACAACGAGGGGTTCACAATGAGCAAGATTCGTGTCTTCGGTGTGGCTATGGCTGCGGCGGCGAGCATCGCCGTACTCGGTGCGGGTACGGCGTCGGCGGAAGAGCCCGCACCCAGCACCGGGTCGTCGGAGCAGCTGGCCGCGATCCTGGCCTCGCTGACCTCGGGGTCGGGCGAGGAAGCCGAAGACGTTGTCGAGGAAGAGGCCGAGACCGGGTCCGCCGACGGTCTCGCCGCGCTGCTGGAGCAGCTGACGTCCGGGTCGGGCGAGGCTGCCGAGTAACTCCCGAGGATTCGCGGGCCCCTGTCGCTGCGGCGATGGGGGCCTCGCTCTGTTTCACCGCACCGGGATCAGGCGGTACAGCCACCAGGGGCGGCTCGGGAACGCGGGGTCGTAGATGCGCAGCATCATGCGGCGCTCCAGGCCGGTGCTGCGTTCGCGCAGGCGCAGGTGGCGGCGCGCGATGTCCTGTGGGCGAACCTCGCTGGTCCAGATCGGATCCCAGTCGGGGGACTGACCGCACGATTCGGTGATGGCGGTGACGCGCTGGGTGGGGGCGAGGGGGGCGAGCATGCGGAAGGCGTGGACCAGGAGCTGGGCTTCGGTGGTCCAGTCGAGGTAGACCTTCTTCGCCACGGGGTTGAGGAACATCCACTCGAGCACGTTCACGCCGGCGCCGAGACCGGGGAAGAGGCGCTGATAGTCGGAGTTCGCGGCGAGCATGTCCATGGTGGGGAAGCGCGTGAGGCAGGCGGGGTGAGTGAGGCTGGCGAGGTCGGCGAGGTCTTCGGCCGACGGAGCGGTAGGGGCTGCGCCGGATTCGACGGCAGGTAATCCGAGAACCAGGATGGGCTTGCGATACCAGAGTGGCACGTCCAGGCCGTCGAAAAGTCGTTGCAGCATGGCGGGATTCGGGACGAGGGTCCCGGATTCGATCTGGCTGATCAGGAGTGGTGCGAGCTGTGTGCGGTGGGCGAGCTCGGTCCGCGCGAGTCCCGCGGCCAGCCGTCGTTCGCGCAAATACACACTGAGCGCCGTGCTTTCAGCCATCCCAACCCCCGAGCCTCACCCCGACCGACGGTAGATCCCAGGGTACGCCGGGTGGGTCGCCGGACGGCGGTGAACCGGCGTCCGAAGAAGCTGTTCGGTGGCGCGTCCGCCGAGCGCGTCCGCCCGCTGTGTCCGGGTGCTCACCGCGTCGAAAGCGGATTGAGCGGGCATGTTCGCTCGGCGTTCATCTCGTCAAGGTTGTACGTAACCAGCCCGTGATAGGAATGGCCGACCCACTTCGAAGGAGATTTTTCATGGATGGCCTGATGTACTTCCTCACGACGCTCGCGGCACTCGGTAGCGGCTCCGCTTAGAATCGCGCGACACCACCGTCCCGTGAGGGAGACAAAACGGGCCGGAGCTGAATGCTCCGGCCCGTTTTGCGTGGATCAGGTGAGAAACCTCAGAAGGCGGCCTCGTCCAGTTCCATGATGTCGTTGTCCAGGTTGGCGAGGATCGCGCGGGTGGCGGTCAGCTCGGGCAGGACGTTGCGGGCGAAGAACTGCGCCGAGGCGACCTTGCCGGTGTAGAAGGCGACGTCGGAGCCGGTGGCGCCGTTGTCGAGGGCGGCCAGCGCGATCTCGGCCTGGTTCAGCAGCATCCAGCCGATGAACAGGTCGCCGACCGACATCAGGAACCGCACCGAACCCAGGCCGACCTTGTACAGCTCGGTCGGCTGCTCCTGCGCGCCCATCAGGTGGCCGGTCAGGGTGGCGGCCATGGTCTGCACGTCCTCGAGCGCGGTGGCGAGCAGCTTGCGCTCGCCCTTGAGACGCTCGTTGGCCGAGTCGGACTCCAGGAACTTCTGGATCTGGCCCGCCACGTGGGCCAGGGCCACACCGCGGTCACGCGCGATCTTGCGGAAGAAGAAGTCCTGCGCCTGGATGGCGGTGGTGCCCTCGTAGAGGGAGTCGATCTTCGCGTCGCGGATGTACTGCTCGATCGGGTAGTCCTGCAGGAAGCCCGAGCCACCGAAGGTCTGCAGCGAATCGGTCAGGTACTGGTAGGCGCGCTCGGAGCCGACACCCTTCACGATCGGGAGCAGCAGGTCGTTCACGCGGAACGCGACGTCCTTGTCGGCACCCGAGACGACCTCGGCGATTTCCGGGTTCTGGTGCGCGGCGGTGTAGAGGTAGATCGCGCGCAGGCCCTCGGCGTATGCCTTCTGGGTGGCCAGCGAACGACGCACGTCCGGGTGGTGGGTGATGGTCACGCGGGGCGCGGCCTTGTCGGTCATCTGGGTCAGGTCGGCACCCTGGACGCGGGTCTTGGCGTACTCCAGCGCGTTCAGGTAACCGGTCGACAGGGTCGCGATGGCCTTGGTGCCCACCATCATGCGAGCGTTCTCGATGACGTCGAACATCTGCGCGATGCCGTTGTGCACCTCGCCGACCAGCCAGCCCTTGGCGGGCACGCCGTGGCCGCCGAAGGTGACCTCACAGGTGGCCGAGGCCTTGATGCCCATCTTGTGCTCGACGTTGGTGACGAAGACGCCGTTGCGGTCGCCGTAGGTCTCGGTCTCGAAGTCGAAGTGGGTCTTGGGCACGTAGAACAGCGACAGGCCCTTGGTGCCCGGTCCGGCGCCCTCGGGGCGAGCCAGCACCAGGTGCATGATGTTCTCGAACATGTCGTCGGAGTCGCCCGAGGTGATGAAGCGCTTGACACCCTCGATGTGCCAGGTGCCGTCTTCCTGCTTGATCGCCTTGGCGCGGCCGGCGCCGACGTCGGAACCGGCGTCGGGCTCGGTCAGCACCATGGTGGCGCCCCAGTTGCGGTCGGCGATCTTGGCCGCCCACTTCTTCTGCTCTTCGGTGCCGTTGTTGAAGAACACCTGCGCGAAGCCCGCGCCCGCGGCGTACATCTGGATGGGCGGGTTGGCGCCGAGCACCATCTCCGACAGGGCCCACGCGACGGCGGACGGGGCGCCGAGGCCACCGAGCTCCTCGTTCAGCGGGACCTTGGCCCACTCGCCGTCTTCGAGCGCCTTGTAGGACTTCTTGAAGGACTCGGGGATGGCGACGGTGTGGGTGTTCGGGTCGAACACGGGCGGGTTGCGGTCGGCGTCGGCGAAGGACTCGGCCAGCGGGCCCTCGGCCAGGCGGCGGACCTCGGAGAGCATTTCCTTGACGGTGTCGGTGTCCAGGTCGCCGAAGGCGCCTGCGTCGAGCACCTTGTCGATGCCGAGGACCTCGAAGAGGTTGAACTCGAGGTCGCGAACGTTTGCCTTGTAGTGGCCCATGTGAGTACTCACTCTCCATTGAGTTCTGGTGCGGTCGGTGGTGTGCCGTTCCCGCCCGTCGCCGGTTTTCCGCATGCTACTCGCGGGTAACTTATTCACCATATTACCGGTGGGTAATCGTCTCGGCAAAGGGGTGGGCAGCAATGTGATGTGAAAAACACGCGCGGCTGCGGAAACGTTGCTCGCCGCGACCCCGGGGCTACCGTGAGATGTGCGCATCGAGACGACTGTGGGACCGGCCGAGATCGAGCTCGACGAGGTGGGTGATCCGGCGTTCCTGCTGGTGATCACGCACGGAGCCGGTGGCGGTGTCGATGCGAAAGACATTCTGGCCGTGCGTGACTCGGCCGTCGAAGCGGGCGGGGCGGTAGCTCGGGTGGTGCAGCCCTATCGGGTTGCCGGGCGGCGGGCACCGGGGAACGCGGAGAAACAGGACGAGGCCTGGCTCGAGGTCGTCGCGGCTTTGAAGGCCCGGTTCCCTGGGGTACCGGTTGTTCAGGGGGGTCGCAGCAACGGGGCGCGGGTAGCGTGCCGGACGGCCGAGGAGGTCGGCGCACGGGGTGTGATCGCGCTGTCGTTCCCGCTCCATCCGCCGGGCAAGCCCGAGAAGAGCAGGCGCGATGAACTGCTGGCGCCTGGGGACATCGCGGTGGTGGTCATCAACGGGGGTAGCGACCCGTTCGGGGTTCCCGACGCCGCCGACGCCGCCGAAGTGCGCGTGATCCCCAAGCAGGCGCACTCGTTCCGCGCCGGATTCGACGTCATCGCGGCGACCGTTGCCCCCTGGTTCGCCCGCTGGGCGCAGTGATCAGACGGTGGGCTCTGGGACCGGGCGTTCCGCGATGAGCAGGGAATCTATGGCGTCAGGGCCTTCGGTGGGACGGAAGACCTCGTGGGCGACGGTGATGGTGACGTCGTCGCGGGCCAGGTCGTCGCGGAGGTCTTCGGGCGAGAACAGGATCTCCGGTTCCTGCGGGCCGCCGTAGCCGTCGGCGATGTTGCGAGCGGCGTGACCGAGGACCAGGAGCATGCCGCCGGGGGCGAGCATGGCGGACAGCTGGTGCAGCAGAGCGCGGCGCTCGTCGGCGGGGAGGTGGACGAACACCATGAGGATCAGCTCGAACGGGCCGGTGATGTCGGCGGCCTCGAGGTCGGTGATGTCGGCCGTCTGCCAGTGCACCCGGGAGCGGACCGATCGCGACAGGCGAGCCGCGACTGTCCGGCCCTTGTCGATCCCCACCTGGGAGAAGTCGACAGCTGTCACCTGCCACCCATGGGTGGCCAGCCAGAGGGCATGACGACCCTCGCCGCAGGCCAGATCGAGGGCACGGGGAAGCGGCGGCACCACCCCCGACTCGTCGGGCAGCAGAGAGATCCGGCGGTCCAGCCCGTAGACGTGTTCGACAACAGTGCTGTTCGGCGGTGCGCCCCAGACCAATTCACTCCGCGCGTACCGCGCATCCCAATCCGCCGCGTCCATGAGTCGAGTGTAGGACCGGCGAACGCCGTCAGAGGGTGGTGCGCATCAATACGACGTTGTACTGGGTGTGGATGGTGGTCATGAAGTACAGGTCGCGGCCGGTTTGGTACGGGAAGATCGACGGGGCGTACGCGGTGGGGAGTTCACGGGCGTCGATCAGGACTTCGGGAGCGCTCCACGGGCCCGCGGGAGAAGCCGCGCGGCGCATCACGATGGAGTTGAACGGATCGGTGGTGAGGGAGATGAACTGGCCGAGGTACTCGTTGTACATCACCGAGAGTTCGCCGACGCCGCCCATGATGGGGGCTGCCGCGTTCACGTCGTTGAGCTTCCACTCGTGGCCGTCCCAGTACTCGTAGGCGGCGAGGTTTTCGATCTGGGCTTCGGGAACGCGGGCGATGAAGGCCTCGTTGTTGCGGCCGGCGCGGGTGCCGTATTCGTAGACGAAGCCGCCGTCCTTCACGAAGCTGTTCATCTGGAAGTTGGCGTTGCCGCCCTCGTCGGGACGGCGGGTGTGGCCGAGATCGGCCCAGGTCTCCCCGTTGTCGGCCGACGCGGCCAGGCCGGAGAAGCTCGTAGTCCACTCACCGGGGGCGTCCCAGGTCTTCACCGACATCAGCGACATGTACTGCACGCCGTTGGCCGAGATGCCCGCGGTGGGGATGCGGCTGATCTCGAGGAACGGGATCTTGGGGCTGGGGATCAGGTCGCGCGCCTGGCCGATGACATCGCGCACGACACTGTCGAACATGACCCCGTCGGCCGGGTTCTGGTCGTGGCTGCGGACCAGGATGTTCGAACGCCACGCCCAGGTGCTGCCCGCGAGCAGGTTGGGGAAGCCGATGCCCGCGGTGTCGCCGAAGGCGGTGAGCATCTCGCCGCGCCCGTTGTCCCACATGATGCCGAGGTCGGTGCCGAGGACGTTGTAGTTCTGGGTGTTGTTGGGGCTGGCCATGCCCGTGACCTGGAACACCGCCTGGGTGCGCCCGTGCAGGACGGGCAGGCCGTTGGTCCCGTTGAGAACGGGAATCGGGTTGATGGCGTTCGGGTTCGCGACGGCGGGAGGTGCTGTGCTCATCAGCAAGGCCGTAGTACCTGCGAGTGCGGAGAGCAGGATGGATCCGGTCTTGTTCACAGGTGCTCGAGCCTCCGGGTCGGGCCGAAATCCGGGAACGTTCCGGGTTTGCCGTCACGTACCACTCTTCGACTGGTCAGCGATCGAAGCGATGCTAACAGCCGCTAACAGTGATGTGCGGTACATCCGGTGGGTAGCTGACATGAATTCGCAGGTCGATTGCTTGTCAGTCGCTACTACTCAGGGCTTTACGCAGCAGCAATGGCAGTTGGGCCATTCGCTCGGCGGCGAAGGTGGCGCGCGCACTGCGGTGCCACGAACGGTCGAACAGGTGCTTGGCGGCGGCCACGGCGTTGCGGTCGCGGGCGGTGACGCGGTCGGCGAGGGCTTGCGCGGCCTTCACCGGGTCGTCGGCGACATCGGTGATCAGGCCGATGCGCAACGCGTAATCGGCGTCGATCGGGTCGGCCGTCATGGCCAGCAGCATGGCCTGGTCGATGCCGATGAGCTGTGACAATGTGGCGGGGCCTGTCATATCGGGAATCAGGCCGTGGGCGGCTTCCATCACCGAGAATTCGGTCGTGGGGGCGGCGATCCGGAAGTCGGCGGCCAGTGCGATCTGGAGGCCGCCACCGAAGCAGCGCCCATGGACCGCGGCGATCACCGGGACGTCGAGGCGGCGCCAGGCCCAGCAGGCTTCCTGGAAGGTGTTGGTGCCGCGCAACGGCCGCGGAAGGAATTCTCTGACGATAGCCACCGGATTGCGGGTGGCGGCCGCGATATCGAGTCCGCTACTGAAACT
Organism: Nocardia sp. NPDC055050; assembly: GCF_053608345.1. NCBI lineage: Bacteria > Bacillati > Actinomycetota > Actinomycetes > Mycobacteriales > Nocardiaceae > Nocardia > Nocardia sp. NPDC055050. Next base: position 8,762 of record NZ_JBSGVG010000046.1, on the reverse strand, counting down.
CGGGCCGTTCCCGGTGATGATGACGGCGCGGGTTGTCTTGTGGTCGGCCACCTTTCGGGCCGCGTCGACAAGATCGCGGAGCATTTCCAAAGTAAGCCCGTTGTGTTTGCCGGGCCTGTTCAGCTCGACATAGGCGCGGTTGTTGTCGAAGCGGACGGTGATGTGGTCTCCCATATCGCTATCTTACTCGTGAGTCAGTTCGAGTGGGTGGCCACGCGGACGATGGTGCGGCATGATCCGAACCGCATCGCGCGTCGTCGGCGCGCGACGATCGAGAGGACTCACCGAATGCGGATCTGTCTGATGGCCGCGGCGCTGCTCGCGCTGCCCGTGCTGGCGGCCTGTGGCAGTAGCGACGAAGCACCGGCGGTTACTCAGGCCGAGCTGTCGAAATCGTTGCAGGACAAGGGTTTGAGCAATCCCGCGCTGGCCGACTGCGCCGCGCAGGTGTTCCTCGACTCCGGGATGTCGCAGGACGGGCTGCGGGTGATGGTGTCGAACGCGAAGTCCGACGATCCGGCCAAGCTGCTCAGTGAGGGCGACGCGGCCAAGGTGAGTGCGGCGCAGTCGAAGATCGCGGCGGACTGCGTGCGCGTGGGCAGCTGACCCGCGCCCGTATCGATCGCGCCGATTCAAACCCTCGTCGGGGTCGGCTGCCGGTGTTGCACTGGAACAGCCGACGACGAGGAGGAACTGCCCGTGACCACGGAGAGAATCGCCGACCAGGTCTCGTTCGCCTACTGGGTACCCAACGTCAGTGGCGGACTGGTGACCAGCGATATCGAGCAGCGCACCAGCTGGGACTTCGACTACAACAAGAAGCTCGCCCAGACCGCGGAGCGCAACGGTTTCGACTACGCGCTCACCCAGGTGCGCTACACCGCTTCCTACGGTGCCGAGTTCCAGCACGAGTCGACCTCGTTCAGCCTCGCGCTGCTCGCCGCCACCGAGCGGCTCAAGGTGATCGCCGCCATCCACCCCGGGCTGTGGCATCCGGCGGTACTGGCCAAGTTCGGTGCCACGGCCGACCATCTGTCCGGCGGGCGGTTCGCGATCAACGTGGTGTCGGGGTGGTTCGCCGGCGAGTTCAAGGCGCTCGGTGAGCCGTGGCTCGAACACGACGAGCGGTACCGGCGCAGCGCCGAGTTCCTCGAGGTGATCCGCAAGATCTGGACCGAGGACGCGGTGAACTTCGGCGGCGACTTCTACCGGATCCGGGACTTCACCTTGAAGCCGAAGCCGCTCAACACCCCCGAACGCCCCAATCCCGAACTCTTCCAAGGCGGTAACTCGACGGCGGCCCGGCGCAACGGCGGCCGCCATGCCGACTGGTACTTCTCCAACGGCAAGGACTTCGACGGCGTCACCGAGCAATTGGACGATCTGCGCGCGGTGGCCAGGGAAAACGATCGCGAGGTGAAGTTCGGGCTCAACGGGTTCATCATCGCCCGCGACACCGAGAAGGAAGCGCGCGACACCCTGCGCGAGATCGTCGAGAAGGCGAACAAGCCCGCGGTGCAAGGGTTCCGCGACGCGGTGCAGCAGGCAGGCGCGTCCACCGGTGACCGCAAGGGCATGTGGGCCGACTCCACCTTCGAGGACCTGGTCCAGTACAACGACGGATTCCGGACCGGGCTGATCGGCACGCCCGAACAGATCGCCGAGCGGATCGTGGCCTACCGGGCGCTCGGCGTCGACCTGATCCTGGCCGGCTTCCTGCACTTCCAGGAAGAGGTCGAGTACTTCGGCGCCAAGGTGCTGCCACTGGTGCGTGAACTGGAGGCCGCCGCGACGCCGGTCGCGGCGGGACGCTGATGACGGTGGTGACCGCCGAGCGGATCACCACGGCAGACCAGGCGGTGCGGATCGCGACCGAGTTGGCCGAGCTGTTCGCCGCCGGCGCCGCCGAGCGAGATCTCTCGCGTCGGCTGCCGCACGAAGAGCTCGATCAGCTTTCGGCCAGTGGGTTGCTCGCGATCACGGTGCCCGCCGAGTTCGGCGGGGCGGACCTGCCGCCGAGCGTGGTCGCCGAAGTGGTGCGAATCCTGGCCGCGGCCGATCCGAACATCGCGCAGGTGCCGCACAGTCACTTCGTGTATCTGAACCTGTTGCGACTGGCCGGAACTCGGGCCCTGCAACGCGACTACTTCGGCAAGGTGCTCGCGGGTGCGCGGATCGCCAATGCGCAGTCCGAGCGGAGTGGGGCGACGGTGGCCGACATTTCGACGGTGCTGCGGCTGGACGACGAGACGAGCGCGGGCGATGCCGAGTCGTCGCGGGCCGTTGTCACGGGCGGTGCCGATGCGGCGCGTATCGAGGCTCGGCGGTTCGTGGTCGAGGGGACGAAGTACTACTGCACGGGTTCTCTGTTCGCCGACGTGCTCGCCGTATTGACCAGACTCGACGACCCGCAGGGTATTTCGGGGCTGGAGCCCGGGGAGTATGTGGCATTCGTGCCCGCGCTCGAACCAGGGGTGCGGATCGTCGACGACTGGGATGCGCTGGGGCAGCGGACAACCGGCAGTGGGACGGTCGAGTTCGCTGCGGTGAGGGTCGGGCACGAGCAACTGGTTTCGCGGGCATCCGCGGTGAACGCGCCGACCGGATACGGGGCGTTCGCGCAGCTCCTGCACGCCGCGATCGACGCGGGTATCGCGCGCGGTGCGCTGGCGGCAGCGGCCGAGTTCGTGCGCACGCGCAGTAGGCCGTGGTTCGAGGCCGAGGTCGCGCACGCGGCTGACGATCCGCTGGTCGTTCAGCGGTTCGGGGAATTGGCTGTCGCTGTCGCGGCCGCGGAATCGACGTTGATCGTCGCGGGTGCGGCGGTGGACGCGGCGGTCCGGCCGAGGGCGGCGGCAGAAGCGGCGGACGCCCATCCCGATGCTTCCATCGATGGTGGCGCACACGCGTCGATCGCGGTCGCGACGGCCAAGATCCTCGCCGATCGTGCTGCGAACGAGGTGTCCGCGGCGATATTCGAAGTAGGCGGCACCCGCAGCGCCGCGGCCGGCCATCGACTCGACCACTTCTGGCGCAACGCGCGCACCCACACGCTGCACGACCCCGTTCGCTGGAAATACCAGCACATCGGGCGGGCCGTCCTGCACAACCGGCCGCCGCCGTTGCACGGCGTCATCTAGAACCACCATGCGAGACAAGGACAGCCCATGACAGTGACGGTCGTCGTCGGAAACCCGAAACCCGCCTCGCGCACCCTCGCCGCGGCGGTGCAGGTCGCGCGGGCGCTTCGCCCTGATGCCGAGCCGCAGGTGATCGACCTGGTCACCCTCGGGCCCGGCCTGCTCGGCTGGGGTGACCCGGCGGTCGCGGCCGCCGCGCGCAGCGTCGCGTCGTCCGAGCTCGTCGTGTTCGCCAGCCCGACCTTCAAGGCCACCTACACCGGACTGCTGAAACTGTTCCTCGAACAGTTCGACGGCGGCACCGGGCTGGCCGGTGTGGTGACCGTGCCGGTGATGCTCGGCGCGGGTCCGGCCCACGCGCTCGCGCCCGATCTACTGCTCAAGCCCGTGCTGGTGGAAATCGGTGGCACCGCCGCGCTGCCCGGGCTCTATCTGTCCGACCGGACTTTCGGTGAGGACGGCGTCATCGAGGAATACGCCCGGCGATGGGGACCCGTCGTCGCGGCACTGACAGACCCGGCCGTGCGGCCGGTGGAGGCAACGAATCATGCATGAGCTCTTGGACTTTCCCGCCGACGGCAACGGCTTACGCCGCGCCTTCGCCAACTTCCCCAGCGGTGTGGTGGCCGTGTGCGCAGAGATCGACGGCGTACCACACGGTTTGGCGGTGAGCACCTTCGTTCCCGTCTCCCTCGACCCGCCGCTCGTCTCGTTCTGCGTCCAGAACTCGTCGTCGACCTGGCCGAAGCTGGCCGGCGCCGGCCACCTCGGGCTCAGCCTGCTCGGCACCGATCAGCAAGCCGCGGCCAAGGCACTCGGCGCCCGCAACGGCGACCGCTTCCGGGAAACGGCGCTACATCGCGGAACCGGCGAGGCGGTGTTCATCGACGGCGCGACGGCCTGGATCGAAGGGGTGCCGGAAACGCAGGTCAGCGCAGGCGACCATCTCGTGGTGATCCTGCGCGTGAACCGGGTCGCCGCACGTGAGGACATCGACCCGCTGGTGTTCCACGGCAGCAAGTTCCGGACTCTGCACACCGGCTGAACCCGCCGCGACGACGGTGCGGGAGCGAGCCTGATCGGCGCTTGCGAGCACCTCGACCAGACCGACAGAAACAACAAAACCCCCAGGATGACCTGGGGGTTTTGTCGTTGAGCCGATGACGGGAATCGAACCCGCGCCATCTGCTTGGGAAGCAGAAGTTCTACCATTGAACTACATCGGCACTGCGCCACTGGGGGCGTTCGCGACTCTATCAGAAGTCGTGCCGTGCGATGCAAGTGTTGATCGTGCCCGTGCTGGTGGCCGGGGTGACGCGGGAACGGGTCGGGTGTCGTAGGGGTGGGGGTTCTACCTGGGCTGTAGCTGCCTACACTGGGCCGGTGCTGCTCTCCGATCGTGACATCAGGGCCGAGATCGCCGCTGGGCGTCTCGGTGTCGAACCGATGCTCGAGTCGATGGTTCAGCCGTCGAGCATCGACGTGCGCCTCGACGGGCTGTTCCGGGTGTTCGACAACAGCCGCTACACCCATATCGATCCGGCGCAGCAGCAGGACGAGCTGACCAGCCTGGTCGAGCCGAAGCCGGGTGAGCCGTTCGTGCTGCATCCGGGGGAGTTCGTGCTCGGGTCCACGCTCGAGGTGTGCTCGTTGCCCGACGATCTGGCGGGGCGGCTGGAGGGCAAGTCGAGTCTGGGGCGGCTCGGGCTGCTCACGCATTCGACGGCGGGGTTCATCGATCCGGGGTTCAGCGGGCACATCACCCTGGAGCTGTCGAATGTGGCGAATCTGCCGATCACGCTGTGGCCGGGGATGAAGATCGGGCAGCTGTGCCTGATCCGGCTGTCCAGCCCGGCCGAGCACCCGTACGGCAGCGCCAAGGCCGGGTCGAAGTATCAGGGTCAGCGGGGGCCGACGCCGTCGCGGTCGTACCTCAACTTTCCTCTCTCGCCGGATTCCCTGAGCGCGGTCGAGACCCGCTGAGGGCCCGCCGCCACGGCGATGCTCAGCACCAGCGACAGCGCGGGCAGGGTGTCGCCGCCCCCGGACGGCGGCCGCACCCAGTGACAGCCCTCGCGACTCCAGCGGCCCAGGTTGGTCGGCAGCATCACGGCGCTGCCGGTGCCGGGGATATCGATATCGAGCCCCGCGAGCTCGGCGGCCTCTTCCTCGGAGGGCCGGGCGTCGGGTACGGCGAGCACGCTCCAGCGGATCTGACGCGCCAGCACCGGACCCTCACAGCGTTGCTCGCGCAGCGCCATGAGCACCTTCTCGGCGCGTGTGGTCGGTAGATGCACCACGCACAGCCGGTCGGTGATCGGCAGCATCACAAAGCCGCCGCGCTCGCGGACGGGCAGCCGGAATTCACGCTGGTAACACCGCACCCAGTCGTCGACAGTTCTGGCTTCCACGCTTCCAGAATCGCGCACGCACGTGCGCGTGACCACTGCCCCGCACCGCCCTTTCACTGCCTCTGGCAACCGATTCCACGAACTTGTGGCGTGTCTCACTGTCACGCTCGTACTCTGGGGGGAGTTGTCCGTCGGATGAGGTGACGCCGTGGTCGGGGAGTGGACAGGGAGAGAGGCCAGAGCTCTTCGCGATGCCAAACGAATGAGCATCCGGGAGTTCGCGGCTCATCTCGGTGTGCACGAACGATTGGTGTCGAAGTGGGAGGCGGGCGGGGTGCGGGTTCGCCCGCGTCCGGTGAATCAGGCCGCGCTGGATACGTCACTGGCCCGATCCGATGATGTTGTGCGCGCACGATTCTCGACCCTGCTGGCGCCCGCGGGTGATGCCGACCTGCTCGCGTTCGTCGATGCGGGAACTGTCAAAGGTGCTGTGCCCGAGGTGTTGTCGGAGAGGGAGTTGATCATGGCGGCTGCGCACGAGGCCAGCGAACACGCGGCCGCCGCGGAGGGCACCAATGTGGGGGCCACGACGCTGGCCCAGCTCGACGCCGACGTGCGGCGCATCGCCAACGAATACGTCCACGCCGCACCGGCACCGATGATGGTGGAGATGCTGCGGGTGCGCAGGCGGGTGTATCGACTACTCGACGGGCAGCAGAAGCCGGTCGACACCAGCCACCTATACCTGCTGGCGGGGACACTGTCCGGGCTGCTGGCCAACGCGAGCACCGACCTCGGCTACCTCGACGCCGCGGGCGAACAGATCAGGGCCGCTTGGGCTTACGCGGAACTGAGCGGGCACAACGGGTTGCGCGCGTGGACGCGCGGCATGCACGCGCTGATCGAGAACTGGTCCGACCGGCCGCGCAACGCCGTCCAATTAGCGCGCAGCGGTCAGGAATTCGCCGGGCCGGGACTGGGGCGGGTGCGGCTGCTCAATATCGAGGCGAGGGTGTGGGCGCGGCTCGGCAGTGATGCCGAGACCGACCGGTGCCTGCGCGCGGCCGAGGTGGCGGCCGGTGACCGCCGCGACGAACTGCACGACGAGATCGGCGGGGTGTTCGGCTTCGGCCCGCCCAAGGCCGCCTACTACGCGGGCGCCACCTGCATCCAGCTCGGCCGCGCCGAACAGGCACTGGCCGCCACCGAACGCGCGATCACCCTCTACTCGAGCGGCCCGCCGCTGCAACGTTCCTACGGCGCCGAATCGCTGGCCCGCGTCGACAACGCGGCCGCCCACCTGATCAACGGCAGCATCGACGGCGCCGCCGACGCCCTGCGCCCGGTCCTCGACCTGCCCGAGGACAAACGCATCGCCCAGCTCGGCGAACGCCTCGTCGGCCTGCGCCGCCGCATCGCCGCCCCGACCTATCGCGACGCGGTGGAAGCGCGCGGCTTGGACGAACGCATCGAAGAATTCTGTGTGGCGACCGCGGCGCTCGGCAGCCACCCCCGACCGTAGCTGATCACGTAACGCCTGGTCACCCACGAACATGGAAAACTCGCCGGGTACGAGCCGGCTGCCCGTCAGCCGTCAACACGCGTCTCACCGGCCCAGGTCCGGCCGATAGCCGCGGGGAGGCGGAAAGAGTTTGCCCCGGATGGCAACATGGACGCGTGAGTCCTCAATCGCCGCATGTGCCCCCGCGCGTTCTCGAGCAGTCGACGAAACTGCAGAACGTGGTCTACGAGATCCGTGGGCCGGTTCACGCACAGGCAGCACGCCTGGAGGCCGAGGGCCACCGCATTCTCAAGCTCAACATCGGCAATCCCGCCCCGTTCGGGTTCGAGGCCCCCGATGTGATCATGCGCGACATCATCGCCGCGCTGCCGTATGCCCAGGGGTATTCCGAGTCCAAGGGGATCCTGTCGGCGCGGCGTGCCATCGTCACCCGGTACGAGCTGGTGCCGGGCTTCCCCGAGCTCGATGTGGACGACGTCTACCTCGGCAACGGGGTGTCCGAGCTGATCACCGTCACCATGCAGGCGCTGCTCGACAACGGCGACGAGGTGCTGATCCCGGCCCCCGATTACCCGCTGTGGACGGCCATGACCAGCCTGGCCGGCGGTACTCCGGTGCACTACCTGTGCGACGAGGAGAACGGCTGGCAGCCCGATATCGCCGATATCGAATCGAAGATCACCGACAAGACCAAGGCCCTGCTGGTGATCAACCCGAACAATCCGACGGGTGCGGTGTACTCGGCGGAGGTGTTGCAGCAGATCGTCGACCTGGCGCGCAAGCACCGGTTGCTGCTGCTGGCCGACGAGATCTACGACAAGATCCTCTACGACGACGCCAAGCACATCTCGCTGGCTTCGCTCGCTCCCGATCTGCTGTGCCTGACGTTCAACGGTCTGTCGAAGGCGTACCGGGTGGCCGGTTACCGCTCGGGCTGGCTCGCGATCACCGGGCCGAAGGACCACGCGGCCGGTTTCCTGGAGGGGATCGACCTGCTCGCGTCCTCGCGGCTGTGCCCGAACGTGCCCGCCCAGCACGCCATTCAGGTGGCGCTCGGCGGCCATCAGAGCATCGACGATCTGATCCTGCCCGGCGGGCGCTTGCTCGAGCAGCGCGATGTGGCGTGGGAGCGGCTCAACATGATCCCCGGTGTGTCGTGCGTGAAGCCGCGTGGCGCGCTGTACGCGTTCCCGCGGTTGGATCCGAACGTGCACGAGATCCACGACGACGGGAAGCTCGTGCTGGATCTGCTGTTGCAGGAGAAGATCCTGATGGTGCAGGGGACCGGCTTCAACTGGCCTGCGAACGACCATCTGCGAATCGTGACGCTGCCGTGGGCGCGGGATCTGGCCGTGGCGATCGAGCGGTTCGGTAATTTCCTGTCCAGTTACCGGCAGTAGAGTTACAGGCGATGCTCACCTGTCACGGCTTTGACCAGTGAGTTTATGGGCTCTGGGCAGGATGGTCATCCTGGTATGCCAGGAAAAACAGACTGTGAGTTCGGAATGTTGGATGTTTTGAAGATCTACTAGTGCAAAAGTCCATCTTTTGTGTACAGTAGACCTCGGCGCTTCGGCGCCCTGGCCCGGTTGTCTACCCCCCCTGGACAACCGAGAGCCTTAGGTACGCGCGCCTACCCCCCTGGGCGCCTGCCTCCGGCGGCGGAGACACCCCCCTGCTCTCCGCCGCCCACAAACCCGCCTCCCCGGGTCCAGGTCAGACCTGGACCCCGGGAGGCTTTTTTGTGCG
>NZ_JBSGVG010000045.1:0-51101 GCF_053608345.1 Nocardia sp. NPDC055050 | reverse complement strand
TGCGGTACCCGACACACATTACGAAGCGGCCGCATCCGGTATCCGGATGCGGCCGCTTGCGTTCGGGTTCTCGACGTTCGGGTTCAGCGAGCTCAGCTGTGGTACGGCTCCGCGCTGACCAGCGTCACCTTCATGGTGTTGCCGTTGGGGAGTGTGTACTCGCGGGTCTCGCCCACCTTGGCGTCGATCAGCGCCCCGCCCAGCGGCGAGTTCGGCGAGTAGGCCTCCAGGCCGGTGGCGCCGAGTCCCTCTTCGCGGGTCGCGATCAGGAAGGTCTCGGTATCGCCCTCGTCGCCGTCGTAGTAGACCGTGACGACCGAGCCCGGCAGTGCCACACCGGATTTGGTGGGGGCGACGCCGACCTTGGCGTTGTTCAGCAGTTCCTGCAGCTGGCGGATACGCGCCTCCTGCTGACCCTGCTCTTCACGCGCGGCGTGGTAGCCACCGTTCTCCTTGAGGTCGCCCTCTTCGCGGCGCTCGTTGATCTCGGCGGCAATGACCGGACGATTGGCAATGAGCGAGTCCAACTCGCCCTTGAGCCTGTCGTGCGACTCCTGGGTAAGCCAGGTCACATTCTCGGTCATCTCGATCACTCCCTAGTAGTTGTTCCCGGCGCACCGGGATTCCCTGAAACCAGCGCGAAACCTCCCGAAGGAGGGCATGCACCAGCCCGACGGCTGGAGCGATCCTGGGGGTGAACCCGATACCCGCAAACAGCACCGCTGGCCGCCAATGCAGCAAACACGGCTCCGAACCCCGGAACCGTGTATCAGCCCATTTTAGCATGTCTCACAAAAATGCAGGTCAGCCTAGTCAGGCGGGCTATTCGCCGTGCAGTGTCACTGATCGCTGGTGCGGGCTCACTGATCGCTGGTGCGCAGATACCCGGGAATCTGGTCGCTGCAACCATAAATATCGCCCGCCGAAGCGCGTGCCGACGACTTCACCGTAGTGCTCACCTGCACGCTGGTCGAGTCCGAGCCCGGCACGAGTATTTCGCGCCGGCCCACCTCGGCGCCGTCACGGTCCATCGCCCGTACGAAGCAGACCACGGCCTGCTGCGGGTCGTCGCGGGTGACCTTGATCCGCATGTCCAGGGTGGCGTCGTCGACGACCACGTAACCCAGCTGCTCGGTCTCGATCGCCTTCGGGCCATATTTCTGGAAGCCGAGATAGGCCACCGCGAAGCCGGCCGCCACCACGCCGACACCGAGCAAAACCATCAGCCACAGGCGACGCGCAGGTGGTTTTGTGCCATATCGATCGGCGTGTCGCGCTGCTGCGGCGGCCGAGGTCGCGGCGGAGTCGGGTGCGGGCTCGGTCATCGTTTTCGCGCTCCCGGGGGTGGTCGGAACAAACAGGGGGTCGGATGGAACTATAGGTAACGACATCTGACACCCGCGAGCGAGAGCGACGGTGAACGAGAAGTGAGTGGCCTTCGCCTCATGGCAGTGCACGCCCACCCCGACGACGAATCGAGCAAGGGCGCCGCGACGACCGCCAGGTACGCCGCGGAGGGCGTCGAGGTGCTCGTCGTGACGTTGACCGGCGGCGAGCGCGGCAGCATCCTGAACCCGGCCATGGACACCCCCGGTGTGCTGGACCGGATCAACGAGATCCGGCGCGAGGAGATGGCCGCGGCCGCGCACGCGCTCGGCGTGCGCCAGCACTGGCTGGGATTCGTCGACTCGGGCCTGCCCGAGGGCGACCCGCTGCCGCCGCTGCCGGAGGGCTGCTTCGCGCTGGTGCCGCTGGAGGAATCCACCGAGGCGCTGGTGCGCGTGATCCGCGAGTTCAAGCCGCAGGTGATCACCACCTACGACGAGAACGGTGGCTACCCGCACCCGGACCACATCCGCTGCCACGAGGTCTCGATGGCCGCGTACGAGGCGGCGGGCGATCCCACGAAGTTCCCCGGGGCGGGCGAGCCGTGGACACCGCTCAAGCTCTACTACGACCACGGCTTCAGCATGAAGCGACTGGAAGCCTTCGCCGAGGAGTACGAGCGCATCGGTGAACCGTTCCCGCTGCAGGAGTGGCTGGACCGGATGAAGCAGTACCAGGCGGCCCGCGGCGACATCATGGGCCGGGTCACCACCCAGATCGAATGCTCGAAGTACTTCCCCCAGCGTGACGACGCCCTGCGCGCCCACGCGACCCAGATCGATCCCAACGGCGCGTTCTTCGCGATCCCGTTGGAGATGCAGCAGCGGCTCTGGCCGACCGAGGAGTTCGAATTGGCCAAGACGCGCGTGTCCACCGCCATCCCGGAGACTGACCTGTTCGCCGGCATCGAGGACAACGACCGGTGATGCTGGTCTACCTCGCACAGCAACCGACGGGCCCCGAGTTCGGCAAGGCTTCCCCGCTCGGGCTGCTGGTCATCCTGATCCTGCTGGCAGGCACGGTGCTGCTGGTCCGCTCGATGAACAAGCACCTCAAGGGCCTGCCGGAAACGTTCGAACCCGAGCACCCGGAACCGGATCAGAAGGCCGACGACGGCACCGAGCCCGGTGTGATCGCCGTCGAGGAATCCGAACCGAAACAGAACTCCTAGCGCGCCGCGGCGAGGTCGGCGACGAGTTCGCCGACCAGGTCGCGCGCGGTGGCGGCGTGTTCGGCCACCGACCGCGACGCGCCGCCCGCACTCAACTCGATCATCGTGTTCATCAGGCCGAACAGTGCGACGAGTTGGCGTAGGGCGGCGCGACGTTCGGACACTGTCATCGGCGCGGTGGTTATCGGCAGGTTCACGACTATGGGATCGTCACCGTTGACGGGTTCGTTTCTGCCGATATCCAATCGACGCCGTGCGCGACCTACCAGTCGATCAGGTCGAGTTCGTGCAGGCGCCGGAACACCATCATCGAACCGGGTGCGACGTGCTCCATCGCGGCGTATTCACTCACGGTGAAGTAGCGGAATTCGGCGATTTCGCCGGTGGCGTGGGGTTCTCCGGTGAGCTCGGCACGGAAACAGGTCATGTGCAGGCCGGTGTTGCGGCGGTGCCCGAAAGCCTCGGCCTCGAAGACGCCGAACTCGGCGACCCCGGCCAGCCCGACGCCCAGTTCTTCCTCGATCTCGCGATGTAGCGCCTGTAAAGGGGTCTCGCCGGGGTCGATCTTGCCGCCCGCCATGTAGAAGACATCTTTGCCTTCGGGGCGCGTCTGAATCAGCCTGCGGTCGCGGACATGGGCGAGGGCGGCGGTGCGGATCATGGGGATCACTCTAAGGAGCGATCGGCCCCGTTCCATGCCGAACGTGCTCCGCGTCACGCTGGTGTCTGGGTCAGCTCACGGTGACGGTGCCTACGGCGGCGCGTCGACGGTCAGCGTTTCGGCTGCGGCCAGCGATTCGGTACGCGAGGTGTCTTTGAGGTCTACTCCCGAGCGACCCAGCGCGCGGGCTCCCGCGACCAGACCCGCCACCACGCGGGCGGCGTCGGCGTAGGTGAGGCCGTCGGGTGGGTGGATGTTGGAGACGCAGTTGCGTTCGGCGTCCGCGCGGCCGGGGCGTGGTAGGTGGGTCAGGTAGATGCCGAGGCTGTCGGCGACCGAGAGGCCCGGGCGCTCGCCGATCAGCACCAGAACGGTGCGCACGCCCATGGCTTCGGCGATGTGGTCACCCAGCGCCACTCTGGCCTGGGTGGCGATCACCGGTGGGGCCATGGTGTAGCGATCGCCGAGTTCGGTTGCCAGGGCGGCGAGGAGTTCGGGGGCGTGCTCGGACAGTGCCAAGGGGGACAGCCCGTCGGCGAGAACGACGCCGATGTCCGCGCCGGTAGCGGTGACGGGGGTGAGATCGTCGGGCACTCGGCCGAGATCGGGGCGGCGCAGGTACTCGGCGCGATCGGCCGCCCTGCTGGCTACGGTGACCGGAGTGCCGAGGCCGAGTGCGGCGATGTGTTCGGTGAACGTCGCGACATCGAGAGGAAGGTGCACGGCGTCACGGGCCGCGGCGTGTGCGGCGCGCAAGGTGAGGACGTCGGTCGTCGGCAACGCGTCGCCCGTGCGGCCGAGCCCGATTCTGGCTTGCGTACTGCCCCGAAGATCTCGCCAGAAGTCTTCGGCGACAGGCGATTGCGTCTCGTGCGCAGCGGCGATCGGTGGGGCCGGAACAGGTGGGGTCACAGGCGGTTCCGTTTCTGCGTCGATGGTCGTGAGCGGCTCGTCCGGCTGACGCGGTGCGCTCATCGAGTGGCTGTCAGGGCTCGCAGGGGTGAGGACAGCGGTTCCACCTGTCGCACACGGCCGTTCGCGTCGAGCATGCCGAGACCCGACAGCCAGGCCTCGAATTCCGGTGCGGGCCGCAGGTTCAGGACCTGGCGGGCATACAGGGCATCGTGGAACGACAGGCTCTGGTAGCCGAGCATCACGTCGTCGGCGCCGGGCACCGCGATGACGAAGGCACAACCCGCCGCACCCAACAGGGTGAGCAGGGTGTCCATGTCGTCCTGGTCGGCCTCGGCGTGGTTGGTGTAGCAGACATCCACGCCCATCGGCAGGCCGAGCAGCTTGCCGCAGAAGTGGTCTTCGAGTCCGGCCCGGATGATCTGCTTGCCGTCGTAGAGATATTCGGGTCCGATGAAGCCGACGACCGTATTCACCAGCAGCGGTCGCAGATCCCGGGCTACGGCGTAGGCGCGCGCTTCGAGGGTCTGCTGGTCCACCGGCCGATCACCCACGCCCAGATGGGCATTCGCGCTCAGTGCCGATCCCTGCCCGGTCTCGAGGTACATCACGTTGTCGCCCACGGTGCCGCGCCGCAGGGATCGTCCCGCTTCGTTCCCCTCCCGCAACAGCGAAATGTTCACGCCGAAGCCGGTATTCGCGCCCTCGGTGCCCGCGACGGACTGGAACACCAGATCCACCGGCGCGCCCGCCTCGATCAAACCGATGGTCGTGGTGACGTGGGAGAGCACGCACGACTGGGTCGGGATGTCGAAGCGCAGTCGCACGTCGTCGAGCAGATGCAGGAGATCCGAGGTGGCCTGCGGTGAATCCGTGGCGGGGTTGATGCCGATCACCGCGTCGCCACAGCCCAGCAGCAGCCCGTCCAAGGTGGCGGCGGCGATCCCGCGCGGATCGTCGGTGGGATGATTGGGCTGCAACCGCGTGCTCAACCGGCCGGGCAGGCCGATGGTGGTGCGGAATCCCGCGGTCACCTCGGCCGCCTTGGCCACCGCGATCAGATCCTGATTGCGCATGATCTTGCTGACCGCGGCCACCATCTCCGGCGTCAGCCCGGGCGATACCGCGGCCAGGGTGGCCGCGGAATCGCCGGCGGCGGCGACGGCGAGCAGCCAGTCGCGCAATCCGCCGACGGTCAGATGTGAGATCGGCGCGAACGCCGATCGGTCGTGACTGTCGATGATCAGCCGGGTGACCTCGTCGGTCTCGTACGGCACCAGTACGTCGCTCAGGAACGTGGTGAGTGGAACTTCGGCCAGCGCCCACTGCGCCGCGGCACGTTCGGCATCGGTGGCCGCCGCGCAACCGGCGAGCTCGTCGCCGCTGCGCAGGGGAGTGGCTTTCGCCATCAGGTCGATCAAACCGTCGAAGGTGTAGGTCGTGACGCCGATTGTGCTGCGGTACACGGTCATCGGGTCCCTTTCGAGAGATGTACTCGGCCGCCGGAGCCCGGCAGCGTGCGCGACGCTGCCGGGTGCCCGACGGTCTACTCGAGCTCGGATTCCGCCTTGGCGATGGCCGCGAACTCCTCGTCCGGGGATTTGGCGACCAGGTGTTTGCGACTGTAGAGCCCGAAGTAGGCCATGAAGGCGACGAACACACCGAGCGTCCACAGCGCGGCCTGCTGGTCGACCAGGAACGTGGCCGCCACCGATGCGGCCGCGATGACCAGCGCGAACGCCGTGGTAACGATGCCGCCCGGCGTGCGGTACGGGCGCGGCATGTTCGGTTCACGCACGCGGAGCACGATGTGGGACACCATCATCAGGACGTAGCTCAGCGCCGCGCCGAAGACGGCCATGTTCAGCAGCATCGCGCCCTTGCCGGTGAGCGAGAGGGCGAAGCCGATGATGCCGGGCACGATCAGCGCCAGCACCGGCGCCTTGCGGGAGTTGGTGATCGACAGGACGGTCGGCAGGTAGCCGGCGCGCGAGAGGGCGAAGGTCTGGCGGGAGTACGCGTAGATGATGGAGAAGAAGCTGGCGACCAGACCGGCCAGGCCGATGTAGTTGACCACCTTGGCCATCGAGCTGTCGCCCAGCGCCTCGACGAGCGGGTTGCCCGAGGCGGAGGCGCTCTGGGCGCCGAGCGCGCCGGTGACCAGGAACAGCACCACCGCGCCGGTGACGCACAGCAGCAGCATCGCGACGATGATGCCCTTGGGCACGTTCTTCTCCGGCTCGCTGGCTTCCTCGGCGGCCAGCGGCACGCCTTCGACGGCGAGGAAGAACCAGATCGCGAACGGGATGGCGGCCCAGATACCCAGGTAGCCGAACGGCAGGAACGACGACGACCCGGTCGCCGCGGGATCGGCCGCGATATCGGTCAGGTTCGCCGCGTCGAACTTGCCGACGGCCGCGAACGCGAAGATCACCAGGCCGACGAGCGCGATCCCGGTGATCACGAACATCGCCTTGAGCGCCTCACCCGCACCGGTCAGGTGGATGCCGATGAACAGCGCGTACACCGCCAGATACACCCACCAGCCGTCGGTGATCCCGAACAGGTTCAGCGACTCCACGTAGGCGCCGATGAAGGTGGCGATCGCGGCGGGCGCGATCGCGTATTCGATGAGAACGGCTGTGCCGGTGGCGAATCCGCCCCACGGGCCGAGCGCGCGCCGGGCGAAGGTGTAGCCGCCGCCCGCCGCGGGCAGTGCCGAGGACATCTCGGCCATGCCGAGCACCATCGCCAGATACATCGCGGCGATGACGACGGTGGCGATCAGCAGGCCACCGAATCCGCCCTCGGCGAGACCGAAGTTCCAGCCGGAGAAGTCGCCGGAGATCACGTAGCTCACGCCGAGGCCCGCGAGCAGTACCCAGCCCGCCGAGCCCTTGCGCAGGGTGCGTTTGGCGAGATAGTCGTCGACCGGTGCGCCCTCGCCGGTGGCGGGGCTGATTTCTGTACTCACGTGGAGCTCCTCATCAACAAGCAAAGCGCGTTCGGCGGCAACGGTGATCGTCGAGGGTTGAAGAATGGTTGACGACTGTTACGGCCGTGGATCCGTCAGGTCAGCGGTGCGTATCGAGCACCGCTGACCTGCGGAAACGAACTGATTACGGGTGTTTCAGATCACCCGGTTCGCGGCGGCGCCGATTCGAGCGCGGCCGCTTCCTCGTCGGTGAACAGGCGTGAGCGGATCAGGAACCGCACGCCCTCTGGAGCCTCGAGCGAGAATCCGCCGCCGCGGCCCGGCACCACGTCGACGGTGAGGTGGGTGTGTTTCCAGTACTCGAACTGGTCGGCGCTCATCCAGAACGGGGTGTCGCCCGGCAGGTACCCGAGCAGCACGTCCGAACCGCCCACCCGGAACTCGCCACGCGGGTAACACATCGGCGAGCTGCCATCGCAGCACCCACCGGACTGGTGGAACATGACCGGGCCGTGTTGCGCGGTCAGGTCCCGCAGCAGCGCCGCCGCCTTCTCGGTGAGGTCGACGCGCTGCACCATCAGAAGAAGCCGAGCTTCGTCGCCGAGTAGCTGACCAGGATGTTCTTGGTCTGCTGGTAGTGATCGAGCATCATCTTGTGGTTCTCGCGCCCGATGCCGGACTTCTTGTAGCCGCCGAACGCCGCGTGCGCGGGGTAGGCGTGGTAGCAGTTGGTCCAGACCCGGCCTGCCTTGATGCCGCGGCCGAGGCGGTAGGCGGTGTTCATATCGCGCGTCCACACGCCGGCGCCGAGACCGTAGAGGGTGTCGTTGGCGATCGAGAGCGCTTCCTCGGTGGAGTCGAAGGTGGTGACCGCGACGACGGGGCCGAAGATCTCCTCCTGGAACACGCGCATGTCGTTGCTGCCCTTGAAGATCGTCGGCTCGATGTAGAAGCCCTCGGACAGCCCGTCGACGCTGCGGACCGCGCCGCCGGTGAGCACCTCGGCGCCTTCCTTCTTGCCGATGTCGATGTAGGACAGGATCTTCTCGAACTGATCGTTGCTGGCCTGGGCGCCGATCATGGTCGCCTCGTCGAGCGGGTTGCCGCTGATGATCGCCTTGGTGCGTTCGACGCAGCGGGCCATGAACTCGTCGTAGATCGACGAGGCGATCAGCGCGCGCGACGGACAGGTGCACACCTCGCCCTGGTTGAGGGCGAACATGACGAATCCTTCGATCGCCTTGTCCAGGTAGTCGTCGTCGGCGGCCATCACATCGGGCAGGAAGATGTTGGGGCTCTTGCCGCCCAGCTCGAGGGTGACCGGAATGATGTTCTCGCTGGCGTACTGCATGATCAGCCGGCCGGTGGTGGTCTCTCCGGTGAACGCGACCTTCGCCACGCGCGGGCTCGAGGCCAGCGGCTTACCCGCTTCGACGCCGAAACCGTTGACCACGTTGAGAACTCCCGGCGGCAGCAGATCCGCGACGAGTTCGACGACCTTCATGATCGAGGCCGGGGTCTGCTCGGCGGGCTTGAGCACCACCGCGTTTCCGGCGGCCAGTGCGGGCGCCAGCTTCCAGGTGGCCATCAGGATCGGGAAGTTCCACGGAATGATCTGCGCGACAACGCCGAGCGGCTCGTGGAAGTGATAGGCGATGGTGTCCTTGTCGACCTCGCTGATGCCGCCTTCCTGCGCGCGCAGCACTCCGGCGAAGTAGCGGAAGTGGTCGACCGCCAGGGGAAGGTCGGCGGCCAGGGTTTCGCGGACCGGCTTGCCGTTGTCCCAGGTTTCGGCGACGGCGAGGGCCTCGAGGTTGGCCTCGATCCGGTCGGCGATCTTGTTGAGGATGTTGGCGCGCTCGGCGGCCGAGGTCTCACCCCAGGCCGGGGCCGCACGGTGGGCGGCATCGAGCGCCAATTCCACATCGGCGGCGCTCGAGCGGGCGATCTCGCAGAACGGCTGCCCGTCCACCGGCGAGGTGTTCTCGAAATAGCGGCCTTCGACCGGCGGAATCCACTTGCCGTCGATGAAATTGTCGTATCGCGGCGCGTAGCTGACGACGCTGCCCTCGGTGCCCGGCTTGGCGTAGATCATGTGCGGTGGCTCCTCGCTGATTCCGGTGAATCGTGACGCCCATCACTATCCCCGCTCAGGGTTGATGAAACGTTGAAGCCGGACCGATCAGGCGCGAAGGGCGCTGTGCAGGCGTGCGGTGGCGACGGCGCGGCGTGCGTCGCGGGTGGGAAGCAGGGCGAGGGCGTGTTCGTGGACGGCGATGTCGTCGGGGGCGGAATCGCCGTATGTCAGTGCGTGATTCGCGTCCGGGCTGTTGAGAACCGCGTTACGCATGGCGACTTCGAGGTAGTCGCGCCATTCGCTGATGCCCGGTGTCTCCGAATCGGGCAGCAGCGGGCCGTGATACAGGCGGACGGCCGTGTCCAGGTCGCCTCGCTCGATGGCGCGCAGCACGTCGACAGCGTCGCAGGACAGGGGAGTGGTGAAGCGGTAGACGCGACTGGCGATGTCGCCGCCGGTGGCGCGGCGCAGGTACGACATCTCCGATTTGAGAGTGCTCGCGCCGACCGCGCGATCACCGTAGACGGCGTAGTGCAGGCGTTCGTGGCTGTAGCCGTCGTCGTCGAGGGCGAGCAGGGTCAGGATCTCGAGATGGCGTGGCCGCAACCGGATCTGCTGACCGTCACGCATCAACCGGCCGGTGCCGAGGCAGGTCAGCCGCATTCCGGCGGGCGCGGGCACGGCGGCGTGCAACTTCGATTCGATGGCGCTGGTCATCGTGCGCACGGTGGCCATGGCCAGCGGATGTGAGCGTTTCCAGGTCGTCGACAGGTCGAGCACGCCGAGCAGGGTCCCGTCGGCGGCGCGGATCGGCGCGCAATAACAGACCCAGCCGTGCAGGGCCGCGACAAGATGCTCGGCCGAGAACACCGTGTGCGGTTGGTCGGTGCGCAACGCCAACGACAGGGCGTTGGTCCCCATGTGGGCCTCGTCCCATCGGCCACCCGGCGCGAAGTTCACCTGCTCGGCGCGCCTGCGCATCACGGGTCCGCCATATGTCCACAGAATCGTCCCCGAAGCATCGGTGACCGCCGCGACGTAGCCCGCGTCGTCGGCGACGCTGTGCAACTGCTCTTTCAGCTCGGTCACCGGCCCTCGCAACGGCGACTCCGCCCACCGTGGCCCGATATCGGTCTCACTGACCGGCGCGTGATCGCGCCCAGGATCCACGGTCCGCAACGACCGCGACCAGGACTGCGCCACCTCGGACCGCACCCCTGCCCCCGAAACCCCCACCCCGCCCGGCACCCACATCGCCCACTCCCGCTCCAGCGCAGCCCGCTGCGCGGAGAGCGTGAGCTGCACCATCTCGGTTCTTCCTACTAGACGAACTGGGCGAGGATTCCACATTTCATCATGCCCCAGCGCCACCCGCTGAGCAGCGGTTTCGTCAGGCCGAACTACCCGCTAAACCTGGAGACGCCCGACTCGGCGAGACGGCGACGTACCCTGTCTCCGTGGAGCCACCAGGTCGCCTTGGGCGAAGTGCCGCCGAACTGGTCGCCCGCCATCGAATGTTGCCGCGGGTGGATGGCGCGACGATGTGCCGGGACGCGGATGAGTTCTTCGGTTCGGAGGATCGGATCGGCGAAGACTCACCGGTCGAGCGGTGACCAGGTGAGCACATTCATACTGATCCCCGGAGCGGGGTGCGCGGCGGGTTACTGGGGGCCGGTGGCCGACGAGTTGCGCGGGCTCGGCCATGACGCGGTGCCCGTGTCGTTGCCGAGCGAGGACCACAGCGCCGGGTTGGCGGAATACGCCGACGCGGTGGTCGAGGCGATCGGCGCGCGCCGGGATGTTGTTGTGGTGGCGCACTCGTTCGGCGGGTTCACCGCACCGCTGGTGTGCGATCGAGTGCCTGTGGAGCGAATGGTGTTGGTATCGGCGATGATTCCGGCGCCTGGCGAGGCGCCAGGCGATTGGTGGGCCAACACCGGACACGCGACCTCGGGCGATGACGATGTGTTCTACAACCAGCTCACCCCCGAGCAGCGGGCCGAGGCGGAGAAATACGAGCGCGGCCAGTCCGATACGCCGATGACGTCCCCGTGGCCGCTGGCGTTTTGGCCCGAGGTGCCGACCCGGTTCATCTTGCTGCGCGACGACCGATTCCTCCCAGCCGATTTCATGCGCGAACTCGTAGCCTCCCGGCTGGGGATCGAGCCGGTCGAAATGGACGGCGGGCACATGGTCATGGTGTCCAGTCCCGCGGAACTGGCGCGTCTGCTGCTCTGATAGCGCAGCCGAGCTGCTCATCCGGGCCGGACGGCCCCGGCACCCAGGTCGAAGTGGATGCCGGCCTGCAGCATCGTGGTGGCGGGCAGGCCGATCATGGCGCGGAAGGATTCGCTGAAGTGGGAGGGGGTGGCGAAGCCGGCGTCGATGGCGGAGCGGGTGAGGTCGTGGCCGTTGACGGCGTTGGTGATCGCGGTGACCATGCGGTTCCAGCGTTGATAGCCGCGGAACGTGGTGCCGCAGTGCTGGGTGAACAGGTGCAGGAAATGGCCGGTGGACAGGCCGAGGTTCGCGGCGATCTGGTCGGCGCGCAGCGCGTTGGCGGGCTGGTCGCGGATCGCGGCGGCGAGCCTGGCGATGCGTGCGTCCGTGTCGAGGGTCGGGCCCGCGACGGCGCGGTTGTAGAGCAGATCCGGGTCGACGCCGGGTTGGCCACACAGCTCGACGAGTTCGCGCTCGCGGCGGTGGCTGAGACCGAAAGTACCTGCCGCGGACGTCATCTCGTCGGCGATCATGGTCGCGGGCGCACTCGACGGGTCGATGAACAACACCAGGATCCACCCCTGCGTGGCAACGACGCGGTGGGCGGTGCGGGCAGGCGCGAAGGAACTGCCCGTGCGAATCAGACCGCGGGTGGTGTGCACGATCAGCGGTCCGTCCAGGCCCACGGTGAGCATCGCGACCGGCGGCGAGTGCGTATCGGGCCGCAGATCCGGCCCGATGTACCCGATGTGGCCCGGCCGTGCCCACGCGGTCGGTATCCGCGCGGAACCGCGGATCTTCCAACGGGTATCGACGCTCACCCGTACCAGGGTATCGACGTGTCGCCGGGGACGCCGCGACCCGGGGATTCGGGTCGGCGTCGCTGTGGTGGTCATCGGCGATCGGCGGCCTCGGGGAGCCGGGGGACCGAGGCGACGAGTTGGCGGGTGTATTCGTGCTGGGGTGCGCGCAGGACGGAATCCGCTTCGCCGGATTCGACGACCCTGCCGTCTTTCATGACGAGGACGCGGTCGGCGAGGTGGTGCACGACGCCGAGGTCGTGGGAGATGAGCAGCAGGGCGGTGCCGAACTCGGATTGGAGTTCGGCGAGTAGGTCGAGGATCTGGGCTTGGACAGAGACGTCGAGGGCGGACAGCGGCTCGTCGGCGACCAGGAGGGCGGGGTTGGGGGCGAGGGCGCGGGCGATGGCTACGCGTTGGCGTTGGCCGCCGGAGAGGGTGCGGGGGTGGCGGGGGAGCAGGTCGCGGGCGAGGCCGACCGCGTCGAGGATCTCGCGGACGCGCCGGGTGCGGGCTTTGCCACGCAGATCGACGGTGTCGAGGCTTTCGCCGATGACGCGCTCCACGGTGTAGCGGGGGTCGAACGAGCTCAGTGGGTCCTGGGCGATCAGTTGCGCCGCGCCACGCAGCGGCCGTAATGCCTTGTCGGAGAGATCACTCCACGGTTCGCCGTCGACGACCACCCGTCCGGACGACGGTGTGATGAGCCGCAGCGCGAGGCGGGCCGTGGTGGTCTTGCCCGAACCCGATTCGCCGACGATGCCCAGGGTTTCGCCGCCGAACAGGTCGAAGTCGACATTGTCGACCACGGTGCGGGCGGCCGATCCGGAGCCGTAGGTCTTGCGCAGGTTGCGGACCGAGAGCACGACCCGGGTGTTGTCGACCGAGCGCGGTGGCAATGGCTCGCGCAACCCGGGTTCCTCTGTGTGCCCGCTGGTTCGGCTTGCCGTCGATGCGGCGCGAACCGGCTCCGATTCCGGCGTTGCGGTGGCAGTCGGGTTCTTGGGCCGTGGCGATTCGGTGGCGGCCGCGACCTTCGGCGGTGGCGAGGTGGGGCGGGGCAGCGGTAGCTCGGCGGGCTGGCCGGAAACCGCCAGCTTCGAACCGCGCGAGGCGGCGGAGGGTACGGCCGCCAGCAGCTTCTTCGTGTACGGATGCTCCGGACGGGTCAGCACGTCGTGTGTGCTGCCTTCCTCGACGACCTCCCCCTC
Source organism: Nocardia sp. NPDC055050 (assembly GCF_053608345.1). NCBI lineage: Bacteria > Bacillati > Actinomycetota > Actinomycetes > Mycobacteriales > Nocardiaceae > Nocardia > Nocardia sp. NPDC055050. The sequence continues at coordinate 37,728 of NZ_JBSGVG010000045.1, read as the reverse complement.
CCGCATGACCAGCACCCGGTCGGCCACCTCGGCAACCACTGCCAAATCGTGGCTGATCAGGAGCAGTGCCGTGCCTTCGGCTTTGCGCGCACGGAGCAGCTCGAGGATCTGTTGCTGGACAGTCACATCGAGCGCTGTGGTCGGCTCGTCGGCGATGATGAGTCGTGGATCGCCTGCGAGCGCTGTCGCGATCAGCACGCGCTGGCGAAGTCCGCCGGACAGCTCGTGGGGATATTGGCGCAGCCGCAGTTCGGGTTCGGGGACACCGACGTCGGTGAGCAGTCGCACGGTGCGGGCGGTGAGTGCCTGCCCGCGCAGATCGGTCAGCGCGCGTTGCGCTTCGGCGAGTTGGCTACCGATCGAGTACAGCGGATCGAGGGAGACCAACGCATCCTGGAGTACGAATCCGATGCTGCTGCCACGGATTCGCCGCCACTGCCGATCGCGATGATTGCGCGCGTCCTGCCCGAAGAGTTCGAGACGGTCGGCCCGCACGCCTGCGCCCGGACCGGCCAGGCCGACCAGCGCGCGCGCCGTCACCGATTTGCCCGACCCGGATTCACCGACGAGGGCGACGGCCTCGCCCGGCTCGATCCGCAGATCGATGCCGTGCACCACCTCCTTACCCGCGAACCCGACTCGCAGATTCTCGACCGCGATCAGACTCATACCGATGGCCTTCCGTCGTAGTGCCGCTGCCAGTGCCGCCCGAGCGAGCTCACCGCGATCACCGTGGCGGTCACCGCCACGCCGGGCAGCACGGCGATCCACCAGGCATTGCGCAGATAGTTACGTCCCTCGGCGAGCATCGCGCCCCATTCCGGTTCCGGCGGCTGCGGGCCCATCCCCAGGAAGCTCAGACCGGCCGCGCCGAGGATCGCGGTGCCGAGGCCGATGGTGGCCAGGATCGGGACCTGCGCGACCGCGTGCGGCAGGACGTGCCGCCGCACCAGCGTTGCTCTGGTGAGCCCGAACGTCCGTGCCTGTTCGACATACCCGGACTCCTGCACGACGAGGGTCTGCGCGCGCACCACCCTGGCGAACCGGGGGATCGAGGCGATGCCGAGCGCGAAGATCAGGTTCGTGGTGCCGGGACCGGTGAACGAGATCAGGACCAGTGCGAGCAGGAGATCGGGGAAGGCCGAGACCACGTCGAGGAACCGGGTGATCAGCTCGTCGACCGGCCCGCGCGCCAGCCCGGACAGCAGACCGAGCGCCGTGCCCGCGACGACCGCGATCGCGACAGCGGTGATGCCGATGAGCAGCGAGTAGCGCGCGCCGTGGACGACGCGGGTGAAGACGTCGCGCCCCAGGTGATCGGTGCCGAACCAATGCTGCGCACTCGGTGGCAGTTGGGCGGCCAACGGATCGGCGCCGAGCGGGTCGGCGCCGGTCAGCAGGGCGGGGGCAACCACCGCGATCGCCACCAGCCCCACTGTCAGTGCTGCGACGGCGACACCCGGCGTCACTACGAAACCCCTGGCGCGCACGCTGATTCGATCGGTTGTCCGCCGCACTCCGATGGCAGTCATCGTTGCCCTTCCTTGCGTGAGTCGCGGCGCAGTCGCGGGTCGAGCCACAGGTAGAGCAGATCGACCAGCGTGCTGATCACGACGTAGACGAATGCCGAGAGAATCGCCACGGCCAGCACGACGGGAAGGTCTTGCGCGAGAACGGCTTCGACGGTGACCCGCCCCAGTCCGGGGCGGCCGAAGACCTCTTCGATGATCACCGCCCCGCCGAGCAATCCGCCGACCAGCCAGCCGGTCAAGGTCACCGCGGGCAGGCTCGCGTGCCGCAGACCGTGCCGCAGCCGCAACGCGCTCTCGCTCACCGCCCACGACCGCACCGTCACCGTGAACGGTTCGTCGAGGGCCCGCTCCAGCCCGTCGCGCAAGACCTGGGAGATCACCGCGCCCAGCGACAGGCCGAGCGCGAGTGCGGGCAGAACCAAGGCCGACAAGCCCTTGTTCGCCGCCACCGGAAAGATCTTCAGCTGGAAGCTGAACACCGACAGCAGCACGATGCCCAGCCAGAAGGAGGGCGTCGAAACAAGGGCGAGCTCCACCGCATTCGCGACGGCGCGCGATCGTCGCCGCTGCGCCGTGCTCGTCGCGACGACGACCGCGAACACCAGTGCCACCAGCAACGCGGCACTCGTCAGCGCCAAGGTGGGACCGGCCTGCGAACTGATGATTTCCGACACCGGCCGCTGCAACACATAGGAACGCCCGAAATCCCCGTGCGCCACATTCCACAGGTAGCGGGCGTACTGGACGACGGCCGGACTGTCGAGTCCCCACTCGGCGCGGATGGCCGCCTCGACCTCCGGCGTGCGCTGCTGTTCGCCGAGCAACACGTCGACCGTGTCGCCCGGCGCCAGCCGCACACCGAGGAACGACAGCGTGGTCGCACCCCACAGCACGCCCAGACCCGTGATCAACCGCAGCACAATCCGTTTGGCTGTGCCGACGCGAGCATCGCCGGCACCCGTGGCGGTCACGACGTCCGGTGCGATCGCTTCCGTCGTCATCGTCGCCTATCCACGATCGACCCAGATGTCGTACGCGTTCTCCGCGAGCTGCTTGTACGGACGGTATCCCGCGCCGTACACGTGGGCCGCCGTCGCGATCTGGTTCTCGGGAATGTAGAGCGGCAGCCCGTAGGCCTTGTCGACGATCGCGAAGCGCTGCAACGCCGCGTACTGCTTGGCCCGCTCGGCGGAGTCGGTGGTCGAGGCGGCGGCCCGCAGCCAGGTGGACAGTTCGGGATCGGTGGCGCGGCTGTAGTTCAGCGTGCCCAGCGGCGTCGGCGGGTACCAGTGGTTCTCGATGTCGATGCCGCCGGTGATGGTGTCGGAGTTGGCGATCGACCCGAAGGCGTTCTTCTTGCGGAGCTCGCTGTAGGTGCCGAGGTCGACGTAGGACAGCTTCAGATCGATGCCCGCGTTCTGCTTGGCCTGCGCCTGCACCGCCTGCAACAGCACCTCACGCTGATCGCGCACCGTCGACTGGGCCTGCACCAGTTCGATGGTCAGCCGCTGGCCGTCCTTGGTCCGGAACCCGTCGGAATCCTTTGCCGTCCAGCCTGCTTCGTCGAGCAGCCGGTTCGAGGCGGTCTTGTCGGCGCCGTAGGTGCCCTCGATGCTCTTGTCGTAGAACAGGGTGTCGACGCTGGAGGCGATGCCCCAGCCGCGGGTGCGCTCGCCGCGATAGATCGACTGCAGCACCGCGTTCACGTCGACAGAGTTGTTGAGCGCCTTGCGGACTCGTTGATCGGTGGCCGGGCCGGAGGTCGCGTTCCAGTACAGCGTGTACGGGCTGCCGTTGTTCAGCCCGGTCGAATAGGTGAAGTCGGGATTGTCCCGGAACAGTGCGGCGTCGTTGCCGGAGACGCCTTCGATGAGGTCGACCTGACCGGAGGTGAGCGCGCCGGTGCGCACCGACGACTCGGGCAGGAAACGGTAGGTCACCTCGTCGAGGTAGGCCGGACCCTGATGCTTGGCGCTCTGCGGCGCCCAGTTGTAGTCGGGGTTCTTGCGGAAGTGCAGTTCCTGACCCTTCACGTAGCGGTCGAGGATGAACGGACCGGTCCCCGCGATCTCCGGCCCACCGGCCTTGAGCTGCGGCTTGTCCCACGCGGCCGAGGAGATGATGGGGAAACCGGCGGCGAAGTCGAGGAACGGCGCGTACGGGTCCTTCAGGGTGAACACCACGGTGCGCTCGTCGCGGGCGGTGACCGCGGCCAGATGTGACAGCGGCCCGGCGGACCAGCCGCCGGAATAGGACACGTCCTGCATCGTGGTGAAGTTGCGCGCCACGGCGGTCGCGGTGAGCGGATTGCCGTCGGTGAACTTCACGCCCTCACGCAGGGGGAAGGTGTAGGTGAGCCCGTCGGGCGAGATCTCGTGGCCGGTGGCCAGCCACGAGACGAAACCGCCCTCGGTGGTGCGCGCGAGGAGCGACTCGAAGACGTTGCGCAACATCAGGTGCGTATTGCTCTGCCCGTTGAGGTGCGGGTTCAACGTGGTCGGCTCGGTCTCCACCCCCCACGTCAACGAGCCGCCGCTGACCGGTTGCGCCGATTCGCGTGCCGCGGTGTCCGTTCCACCACACGCGGTCGCCAGCACGGCCACCGCCGATACCAGAGCTGTGGCAAGTAGTCGCCGATGTCGCATCACAGCGCGGCGCCCCTCTCTTCGATGAGAAACAGTGATTGAGCTGTGGTGACCACGGCGCCTTCGGCCGCGGTCACGGTGACGATCCCCGCATGGGTGGCGGTCAGTTCGTGTTCGAGCTTCATGGCCTCGACCACGCCGAGCAGCTGTCCCTTCTCGACCGGGTTGCCCGATTCGACGTGGAGCTGCACGAGGGTGCCCGGCATGGGCGAGCGGATCTCGGGATCCGTCGCCGTTGTGCCGAGCGAGTGGTATTCGGCGTAGCGCACCTGCCGGGAAACCCCGGCTACCTGGCAGCTCCAGCCCTCGCCGTCGCGTCGAACGACGCAGGGGGTGGAGCCGACCGTGATCGTGTCGCCGTCGGTTCGCCGAGCGGTGATGCCCACATCGGTCGTCGGCCGGGTGGTGGCATCAGGGCCGGTGGTGGCTTGCGCGGCGGTGCCGCTCGAGTCGACGGTTCCCTCGCGCACGAGAACCGCGTCGCCCTCGTAGCCGCCGACTCGCACCGTGAAGGCGCGCTCGTCGACCGACAGATCGAGGCTGCCGAGGTCGCGATCGGTGGGATCGAGCCAGGCCCGATCACCTCCAGGCGCCCCGGTCGACCATGGTGTCGCACGGTCGGGCGCGGTCAGCGCGGCGGCCACCGCGAGGGCGCTCAGTTCGTCGGGATCGGCGAACTCGGCGACCGGATCGATCCGGTCCAGATAGGCGGTGTCGTGCTCGGCGGCCGCGACGATCGGTGCGGCGAGCACACGTGCGACGAAACCGAGGTTGGTCGAAATACCCTGCCAGCGAATGTCTTCGCATGCTCGCCGTGCGGCGGCGAGCGCGTCGTCGCGGGTGGTGCCGGTGGCGACGAGTTTGGCGATCATCGGATCGAACCCGCCGCTGACATCGAGCCGGCGGGTGAAGGCGCGTTCGACGCGAACATCCGGCCAGTGGGTGACCTCCAGCCCGCCAGGGCACGGCAGGAACGACCGGAACGGGTCCTCGGCGTACATCCGCACCTGCACCGAAGCGCCCGAGTACGCGATGTCCGCCTGCTCGGCGGGCAGCGGTTCGCCCGCGGCGACCCGCAATTGCCACTCCACCAGATCGAGGCCGGTGATCTCCTCGGTGACGGTGTGCTCCACCTGCAAGCGCGTGTTCATCTCGATGAAGAAGAACTCGTCACCGACCAGCAGGAACTCGAAAGTCCCCGCGCCCACGTACTGGAGAGCCTTCGTCCCCTGCACCGCCGCGGCGAACATCGCCGTGCGCACCGCATCGGGAATCCGTGGGGCCGGGGCCTCCTCGATCACCTTCTGATGCCGCCGTTGCAGCGAGCAGTCGCGATCGAAAAGGTGGACAGCGTGGCCGAATTCGTCGCCGAAGACCTGCACCTCGATGTGACGTGCGCGCTCGACGTACCGCTCCAGATGCAGGCGGCCGTCGGCGAAAGCCGCTGTCGCGGTGCGGGATGCAGACGCCAGTGCCTCGCGCAGTCCGGCGGCCGAGCGCACCACCGACATGCCCTTGCCGCCACCGCCGCCCGCGGGCTTGACGATCAGCGGGTACCCGATGTCGGCTGCCCCGCCCACCAGGGCGTCGAGGTCTTCGCTCGCCCGCACGGTGCCGGGTAGTACCGGCACACCCGCCTCGGCCATGACCTGGCGCGCGGAGGACTTGTCGGCCATCGTCTCGATCACGCGGGAACTCGGGCCGGCGAACACCAATCCGGCAGCCCGGACCGCGCGCGCGAAATCGGCGTTCTCGGACAGGAACCCGTATCCCGGATGCACCGCGTCACAACCGGTTTCGGTCGCGGCGTGCACCAGCGCCTCGATATCGAGATACCCCTCGGGCAGCGCGACGGTCGACACCGCCGCCGCGTGATAGGTGAGCGACCGGTCCGCCGCCACGCTCACGGTCACGTACTCGATGCCGAGGCGATCGCAGGTGCGGGCGATCCGGGCGGCGATCTCGCCCCGGTTCGCGATGAGTAGTCGGGAGATCACAGCCGGAACACCCCGAAGTTCGAACCCGCGGGCTGCGGCCGATCCCAGCGCTCGTGCGCCAGCGACAGGCACCGTGCCAACCACGAGCGGGTGTCCTCCGGTTCGACCACGGCGTCGATCCACATGCGGGCCGCGATGTAGGTCGGCAGCGATTGGCGCTCGAAGCTGTCGATGATCGGCTGCTTGATGGCGGCTTCCTCGGCGGCGCTGAGCTCCTTGCCCTCGCGGCGCAGCCGGTCACGCTTGAGGATCGCCATCACCGCCGCTGCCTGTTCGCCACCGACCCCGGTGGAGCGGGCATTGGGCCACATCGCCATGAACTGGCCGCCCATCGACCGCCCCGACATCGCGAAATTGGCGGCGCCGAAACTGCCGCCGATCACCAGCGAGATCTTCGGCACCGTGGCGCACGAGACCGCGTTCACCATCTTCGCGCCGTGTTTGGCGATTCCGGCCCGCTCGTACTCCTCGCCGACCATGAACCCACTCACGTTGTGCACGAACAACAGTGGGATGCGGCGCTGTTCGCAGATCTGGATGAAGTTGGTGGCCTTGAGCGCGCTGTCGGGGAAGATCACGCCCTGATTGGCGATGATCCCGACTTCGTAACCCGCGATCCGGGCGGTCGCGCACACGATCGTGATGCCGTAGTCCTTGCGGTACTCGACCCACGAGGTGGCATCGACCACGCAGCGCAGAATCGCGCGGACGTCCATCTCCTTCTTGGTGGTCGCCGGAATCAGATCCGGCAGCCGCGCCGGATCGTCGGCGGGCTCGAGCGCCTCGAAGGCCGGCGGATGCACACGGTCACCGGGGGTACGGGACACGATGTCGCGCACCATGGCCAGCGCTTCCAGTTCGTTCGCCGCGAGATGATCGGCCACCGCGGTGTCGCGGACGTGCAGATCGGCGCCGCCGAGAGTCTGCGCGTCGACCACCACGCCCGTGGCGGCCTCCACCAGCTGCGGCCCGCCGAGGAAGACGGTGCTCAGATCCTTGACCATCACGGTCTCATCGCTCATCGCCGGGATGTAGGCGCCACCCGCCGTGCAGATGCCGAGCACGGCCGAGATCTGCGGCAAGCCGAGGGCCGACATCTCCGCGATATTGCGGAACATCTTTCCGAGGTGCTCCTCATCGGGGAAGATCTCCTCCTGCAACGGCAGGTAGATCCCGCCCGAGTCGGCCAGATACACACACGGCAGGCGGTACTCCCTGGCCAGCTTCTGCCCGCGCAGGTGCTTCTTGATCGTGAGCGGATAGAAGGTTCCGCCCTTCACGTGCGGGTCGTTGGCGAACACCATGCACGGTCTGCCGTGGATGGTGCCGATGCCGACGATCAGCGCGGCCGCGGGCAGATCGGTGTCGTAGACCTCGTGCGCGGCGAGGCGACCGATCTCCAGGAACGGTGTCCCCGGGTCCAGGATGCGGTTGACCCGTTCGCGCACCGGCAGTTTCGCGTCACCGTGGCGCCGGCGCGGCGCCACGATCTCGGCGGTGTGGTCACGCAGCAGGGCGCGTTGGGCTTCGAATCCGAGGGTGTTCTCGATGACGGCGGTCATGCTGGTAGTTCCTCCCGGTCCTGATGCGCGGCGAGACTCGAGCTCAGGGTGTCGGCGAAGCGGCGGATCGTGTCGGGGTCGAGGTCGGCCCGCAGCATCAGGCGCAGGCCCGCGCTGCCGCGGCGGATGATCGGGAAGAACACCGGCGAGGTGTAGAAACCGGCGTCGAGCATGTCCCGGGCCACGGCGACGGTGACGTCCTCCTGCCCGATGCTCACGAACCGGATCGGCAGGCCGTCACCGGCGAGGTCGGTGTCGACCAGCGAGTCGAACAGGCGGACCCGTTCCTGGAGCGCGACCTGGAGCCGGTCGACGGTGCCGTCGTCGTGGAGGTCGCAGGCGGCGATGATCGCGCCGAGTCCGGCGGTGTTGACGCGCTGCGACCACATCAGCGGGCCGCTCGTGCGCAACAGGGTGGGCGTGCGGGACGCGTCGCCCGCCGCGCCGAAGAAGATCACGCCGCCGCTGGCGCCGAAGCCTTTGTTGAGCGAGGCGATCACGAGGGTTCGTTCCCGCCAGCCCTCGTAGGCTCCGAGAACGTATCCGCGGCCGTGGCTACCCAGCGTCGAAATGCCGTGCGCCTCATCGAAATACAAGAACAGGCCGTATCGATCCTGGAGCCGGTGCAACTCGGCGAGCGGTGCGCCGCCGCCGGTGCTGTAGACCCCGTCGGCGACATAGGCCACGTGCGAATGCGTGCGGCACAACTCTTCCAGGGCGGCGATGTCGTTGTGCTCGATCGTGACCAACTCGGTCTCGTCCGCGACCAGTGGCTTCATCGCGTTCAAGCAGAAGTGCGCGTTCTTGTCGAAGACCACCAGCGGCGGGTGCCCGTCGGTGAGCTCACCGGAGGCGAGCAGCGGCAAGGTCGCCCACGCGGCGGCCGCACACGACGACACGGTGACCGCCTGCGCGCCGAAGGTCCGGGAGAGCCGCTGTTCGGCCTCCTCCAGCAGACCGAGCCGGATGCGCATCCGGGAAATAGAAGAATTGATCGTCGCGGTTTCGTCGAGCCCGCGATGGGCGCCCTCGATGATTCGTGGATCGCTGTCCAAACCGAGATAGGAATAGGACGAGAAGTTGACGATCGTTCGACCGTCGCGGGAATGGACAATTCCCTCCCGCATATCATCGGCGATGATGTCGACCAGTCCGTGCGTGGTGCTGTCGTCCCAGAATGTGTTGCTCAGTTGCAACTGCCTGCGGATATTTGCGAATTGGTTTCTGGCCATTCCGTTCATTCCTTTGTTGGCGAGGGTGCGTCAGTTTTCTCGGGCGCCGCGACGACGAGTACGTTCACCGCGGCGAGCAGGGTGATGGCGATGGACCAGGCGAGGAGCCCGGACAGGGTGGGGCCTGCCAGCGAGGCGATGCCCGCGAGGCCCTGCTGCACCAGCGCGCACCACGAGACGGCGATGGCGGCGCCGGTGGCGAGGTGGCTGACAGCGTGCGCGGCGCTGTTGGGGAACAGCGTCGCCTGGCCGAAGGTCGTGGTGACGTACCCGGCGAGGAAGACCGGCAGCGCGATCGCCCGGGGCAGATCGGCGGCCCACACGACGGTGACGAGCACGCAGCCCGCGAGCATGATCGCCGCGCCCTGGCGCATCATGGCGTGCGCTCCCACCTGTCGCACACGCCGGCGGACGTAGGTCGCGCCGCCGAGGTAGGCGGCACCGTAGAAAACGCCGAACAGGCCGAACGCCCACGGTGCGAGCGCGAAACGGTCGGTGAAGATGAACGCGGACTTCTGCTGGATCATCACGATGACGGCGAATCCGATGCCGCCCGCCACCGCGCTGACGACGAAGATCCGGTCGGTGAAAAGGCGTCTGGCTGTGCCTTTGTCTTTCGGCCCGGTTTCGCGTCGGGGCAGTGAGATGCGCAGGGCGAAGGCGACCGGCACAGCGGCGAGCACGGCCAGCACGGCGAATCCGTACCGCCACCCGACCGTCGAGGTGACGATGCCGCCGATCACCTGCCCGCCGCCGAGCGCCACGACGAACGCCATCGACAGCAGCGCGAGTTGGCGCGCGAGCTCCGCGCCGGTGAACAGATCCTTGATCATCATCCGGCCGACGACCGCGATCCCGCCCGCCCCGATCGCCTGGACCACGCGCAGCCCGAGCAACTCCGGGGCGTTGGTGATCAGCGCGAGGCCCGCGCTGGCGAGGACGAAGCACAGCCCGGCCGCGACGAAGGCGGGAACCCGGCCGAACCGTTCCGCCGCCCTTCCCCACGCGACGACCGGGAGCGCGGCGAACACCACGAACACGGCCACCGACAGCTGCAGGACGCTGTCGCCGGCGCCGATGTCGGCGCCCAGCGCAGGCATGCTCGGCAGGTAGATGGTGGTCGCCATTTGGGCGACCGCGACCGCGACACATGCCGTTGTGACAACTGCTCGGCGTGTTGCCGCGGAAGCCGGAATTTCGCCGGTTTCCGCTTGCACAGACAATGCACTCCCCTATGGCCGAGCGAATCACGCAGGATGCTGGATCCGAGTTATAGGTATACGGCCAGGCGAAGCGGTCGAACACCGTTGCGATCGCGTTGATTTCAGTAGGAAAGGTAAATAATCGATGGCGGATTCGTGACCGCGCGGTGGGCCGCACGGGGGATGCGAAGAAATTGCCTGAGCACCGCCGGCCGGGCGAAGTCGGTGTCCACCACATGGGGCGCAGCCGGCGTTCGTCGCGTATGGCAGGGTGGAACTCGTGAACCGATTGGCCGGTGCGACCTCGCCCTATCTGCGTCAACACGCCGACAACCCCGTCCACTGGCGGGAGTGGGATGCCGACGCGCTAGCCGAGGCCGCCGTGCGCAATGTGCCGATCCTGCTGTCGATCGGATACGCGAGCTGCCACTGGTGCCATGTGATGGCCCACGAGTCCTTCGCCGACCTCGCCACGGCCGAGCAGATGAACGCCGACTTCGTCTGTGTGAAGGTGGATCGGGAGGAGCGTCCCGATCTGGACGCGGTGTACATGAACGCCACCGTGGCCATGACCGGGCAGGGCGGCTGGCCCATGACGTGCTTCCTCACGCCCGACGGCGCGCCGTTCTACTGCGGTACCTACTACCCGAAGCAGCCGCGCGGCGGCATGCCGTCGTTCACGCAGTTGCTCAGCGCGGTGACCGAGACCTGGCGCAACCGGCGCGACGATGTGGACAAGGCCGCGCGGCAGGTGACCGATGCGCTCCAGGCGCAGGCATCGGGTCTGCCCGACGCCGAATTCGCGATTGCCCCTGATCTTCTCGACAAGGCCGTGCCCGCGATCGTCGCCGACGAGGACTCGACGCACGGCGGATTCGGTGGGGCGCCGAAGTTTCCACCGTCGGCGTTGCTGGAAGGGCTGCTGCGGCACTGGGAGCGGACCGGCGACCAGTCGGTGTTCGACGTGGTCGAGCGCACGGCCGAGGCGATGGCGCGTGGCGGAATCTACGACCAGTTGCGCGGCGGGTTCGCGCGCTACTCCGTCGACGCCGGGTGGCTCGTGCCGCACTTCGAGAAGATGCTCTACGACAACGCCCTGCTGCTGCGCGCCTACGCCCATCTCGCGCGTCGCGCGCCCGTGACCCCGCTGGAGTCGTTGCCGCACAGGGTGACCCGGGAGACGGTCGAATTCCTGCTCGGTGATCTCGGGACGGCGCAGGGCGGGTTCGCCTCCGCTCTCGACGCCGATACCCACCTCGAACCGGAGGGGCCCGGCGTCGAAGGCGCGACCTATGTGTGGACGCCGGCCGAGCTGATCGGCGAACTCGGCCCGCTCGACGGCATGTGGGCCGCCGACGCTTTCGGCGTCGGCACCGCCGGCAATTTCGAACAGGGCACCTCGGTGCTCACCCGCCACAGCGATCCCGTCGACGCCGAGCAGTCGTCCCGTTTCGATCGACTGCGCGCTCAGTTGTTCGAGGCCCGCACCCGGCGCCCCCAGCCCGCCCGCGACGACAAAGTGGTCACCGCCTGGAACGGCATGACCATCACCGCGCTCGCGGAAGCCGGTGCGGCACTGGAAGAACCGTCGTGGATCGCCGCCGCCGTGCGCTGCGCCCGCTACCTGCTCGACGTCCACCTCGTCGACGGCCGACTGCGCCGCGCCTCCCTCGACGGCGTCGCGGGCACCCCGCCCGGCGTCCTCGAGGACTACGCCTGGTTCGTCACCGGCCTGCTCGCCCTCTACCAGGCCACCGGCGAATCCGACTGGCTCGCCGCCGCACAGCTGTTGCTGGACAACACGATCGACCACTTCGCCGATCCCGAACGCCCCGGCAGCTGGTTCGACACCGCCGACGACGCCGAAACCCTGGTCGCCCGTCCTCGCGACCCCGTCGACGGCGCCACCCCGTCCGGCGCCTCCGCCTTGGCCGAGGCCCTCCTCACCGCCTCGGCGGTCGCCGATACCGACCGAGCCATTCGCTATCGCGAACTCGCCGACCAGACCCTCGCCCTCGGCGCGATCCTGCTGGCTCGCGCACCCCGCACCGCGGGCAACTGGCTCTCCGTCGCCGAAGCGGCGGTCCGCGGCCCGTACCAGGTAGCCATCGCGGCCACCGAGAAGTCCGCCACGGCAATGGAACTCCTGGCCGCCGCCCGTGCCTGCGCCCCTGGCGGATCGATCATCCTCGCGGCCCCGCCGAACACCGCCCCGCTCCTCACCGACCGCCCCCTCGTCAACGGCGCCCCCGCCGCCTATGTCTGCCGTGGCTCGGTCTGTGACCTCCCGGTCACCGATCCCGCCGCCCTGACGGCTTCGCTTCGGCGGTAACGGACCTGGTTCTCACTTTCTCGGTGAGATGTCTGTCCAGGTCCGGGTTCGGCCGGGGATTCCGCGCAGCCGTAAGTCCTTGTAGCGCTTCCACTTGGCTCGTTCGGCCGGGGTCGCGGCCTGCCAGATCGCATCGCTGACCAACACCCGCCGCGGTGCTTCCTTCGCCACCGTCGTGAGGCGGGCCGCTTCGTTGACCGCGTCGCCGATGACGGTGAATTCGAGGCGGGTGTCGGCGCCCACGTCGCCGGCGAAGACCTGGCCGCGGGCGACGCCGATGCCGACGTCGAGCTCGCCGGTGTCGACTACTTCGTCGCGGATGCGGCGGGCGGCGCGCAGGGCGGGGGTGGCGTTGTCCTGGAGTGCGGAAGGCGCGCCGAAGATGCACAGCGCGGCGTCGCCGGCGAACTTGTTCACCAGGCCGCCGTTGTCCTCGGTGGCCGCTACGACGGTGGCGAGCAGCCGGTTGAGTTTGTGGACGAAATCCTCGGGGGCCATTTCGGCGGAGAGCTGCACCGAGCCGGTGACGTCGACGAACAACGCCGAGACGATGCGCACATCGCCGGTGAGGTCGGAGCTGCCCGACAGGGCGCGTTCGGCCACCGTGGAGCCGACGTGCCTACCGAAGACGTCCTCGGTGTGCATCTGGTCGCGCAGGGTGGCGGCGAGTTCGTTGACGGAATGTTCGAGGCGGCCGATCTCGCTCGCGCTGCCGACGGGCACCCGCACATCGAGTTCGCCGCGGGTGATCCGGTCCAGCGCCCGGTACATCGTGCGCATCGGCGTGGCCACCGAGCGCGCGAGCAGTGCGGTGGCGAGGGCGCCCACGCCGAGCGCGACGATCGAGAACAGCCACGCCGCGCGCACCCGGTCCGATGCCGGGGTGGTCGTGTCGCTGAGGACGACGATGATGATCAGCGCCGGCAGCGCGCTGGACACCGCCCAGGTGACGAGCACCCGCACCAGTACGGTCGAGCTGGGATGGACGGTCGGCCCGAGCACCGCGGCGATGATCGGCACGGCCGGGCGGATCAGGCGGTCGAGGATCAGGTAGATCGCGCCCGCGGCCTCCAGCCCGCCGAGGGCGAATCCGGCCAGCAGCACGGTGATGTTGTGATAGTCGGTGTACCGGTCGACGAGCCACACGGTCAACGCGACGCCCGGTGTCCACAGGATGATCGCGCGCAGGGTGATCGCGGCGGGCAGCCGGATCAGGACCCGCGCTTCCTCGGGCGTCGGTTTGCGGTTGTCGTCGAGCCAGCGCATATATCGGCGCCGGTCGTAGAGCGCGATGCCGATCCCGAGGGTGAAGGCGAGCACCGGGTAGATCAGGATCAGGACGGCCGCGTCACTCCAGTCGTCGCCGATCCGGGTGAACACGCCACCCGCCCAGCTGACCAGGAAGATGGCCGCCACCCCGACCATATTGGCGGTGATGACCACCAGCGCGAGTCCCCAGTAGGACCGCAGCGCCCACCGGACCAGCCGGTTCACCGCGCACGCCCGAGCCCGGCGCCCGAGGACGCCCGGGCATCACGAGCTGCGCTGACGGGTGACACAACTACCGAGCATAGAAGGCGCGCAGGCCGCGGCCGCGCGCACGCGCCGTTCAGCCGAGCACGACCAGCCAGATCGCGATGTAGTGACACAGCGCCGCGACCACCGTCGCGGCGTGGAAGAACTCGTGGTGCCCGAAGTCGGGCCAGGGGTTGGGCCACTTGGTCGCGTAGAGAACAGCCCCCACGCTGTAGATCACGCCACCGACCGCGAGCAGCACCAGCGGCGCTACTCCGACGTTGTGCAGCAGCTCGGGGGCCACCGGCACGATCGCCCACCCGAGCAACAGGTACAGCGGCACCCCCACCCACGCGGGCGCGGTAGGCCACAGCAACTTCAACGCGATCCCGGCGACGGCCCCCGCCCACACCACGGCCAGCAGGATCTGCCCGGTCCGCCCGGGCAACCCGAGCAGCGCGAACGGTGTGTAACTGCCCGCGATGAACAGGAAGATCATCGAATGGTCGGCCCGCTTCATCCGCACCCGTGTCCGCACGCTCGCCCAGGTGACCCGGTGATACACCGCGCTCACCCCGAACAGCGCGCACACCGAGATCCCGTAGAGCAGCGTCGAAAAACCCGCGGTCAACGACGTGAGGAACCCGAACACCACGAGCACCGTCACCGCGACAGCGGCGACGCCGACCGCCCACGTATGGATCCAGCCACGAAAACGGGGCTTGATCACCGTGGCGATCTCAGTCAGGACATCGTCCACGTAACCTCCCGAGCCGGAACCTACGGTACCGTAGGTTGTGCCCCAACCGTACGTCAACCGCCCATCTCGACACCACAAACGTGCCCCTGGCCACACAAAACCCGACCGGCTGATCTCGGGAGGACATGGGTAACTTCCCGACCACCCCGAAACCCGGCCTTGCCCGTGCCGCCGGCCCGGCACGGATCTCACCCCCTACTCGCGACCGGCAAAATACTCGGGGAGGCGGGCAAGCGTAGGGTGCGGGCGTGGAGTTTCTTGGTCGGGTGCGTGGATTGCCGTACCGCATCTACGAAGCCAGGCTGTCGCAGCAGCTGGCAGACAAGCAGCACCCTCGCCACGTCGCCGTCATGTGCGACGGCAATCGACGCTGGGCGCGTGAGAACGGGTTCACCGATGTGAGCCACGGCCATCGCGTCGGCGCGCTGAAGATCGCCGAGCTCGTCGGCTGGTGTTCCGACCAGGGCATCGAGATGGTCACCGTCTACCTGCTCTCCACCGAGAATCTGCGCCGCGACCCCGAAGAGCTCGAGACCCTGTTCGAGGTCATCACCGATGTCGTCGAGGAACTGTCCGCCCCGGAGCAGAACTGGAGCGTGCGGATCGTCGGGTCGCTCGAGGGTTTCCCCGAGTTGATCGCCAAGCGGCTGCGGGTGGCCGCCGAGCGAACGAGCGGGCGCGACGGCGTGCACGTGAATGTCGCGGTGGGTTACGGCGGCCGCCAGGAGATCACCGACGCGGTGCGCTCACTGGTGCGCCAGGAGATCGCCTCGGGCGAGTCGGGCGAGGATCTGGTGCAGTCGATTACGGTCGACGCGATCGGCCAGCATCTCTACACCTCCGGTCAGCCCGACCCGGACCTGGTGATCAGAACCTCTGGTGAGCAGCGGCTTTCGGGGTTCCTGTTGTGGCAGAGCGCCTATTCGGAGATCTGGTTCACCGAGGCGTATTGGCCGGAATTCCGGCGCGTCGACTTCCTGCGCGCACTAAGGGATTACGCCGCGCGCCACCGCCGTTTCGGCGTGTGAGGCCGTAGCCGTCGCGTACTCTGCGGTCAGTGGAACCCGGACAGCCTTCTTACATCAGCTATGAGGAATTCGGCAGGCGTTTCCTGGAATACGCCGTCTCCGAGCAGCGCATCGCCGACGCGTTCGGCCAACTCACCGGTGCCGCTTTCGATTTCGGGCCGATCGGGGTGGGGCCGGGCCGCTTGGCGAAGGTCACCGCGCAGGTGGAGCTCGGGCAACCACGAATCCTGCGTTTCGTCGACGCGTTCATCTCCTTCGAACTGACCATTCCCTTGCGCGTGGACCTGGTTCTCGATCTGGCGGTCGACAGGTCACGTTTCCGGGTCGACGGCACCGTGCATCTGCATCTCACCGCGCGCACCGCCGACCCACTGCGGGTGGTCATCGACATCGCCGAGCCGCGTCCCGGCGATGTGCGGGTCAATGTCGCCAGCAGCTCCAAGCGCGGCGAATTGCTGCGGGTGCTGGCCAGCGTCGACCACGAGATCCGCCGGTTCGTCGCCCGGTACGTCGCACAGGAGATCCGCAAACCCGAGATCGCGGCGGTCCGCAATATCGACGTGGCGACCAGGCTCGACGCGGCCTGGAAGTTGTAGCGGACTAGGCCCGATCCGGCGCCACCCCCCGCTAGGCTGCTGCGCGAGACCGGGCCCGACGACACATTGCAGGGGTGTGAGCTGTGGGAATTGCGACGAAGGCGAGCGGGTGGCGGGCGCGGATCGTGGTGCTCGGCGTCGTGTGCGGTGCCGTGGCGGTCGTCGCGGGCTGCGGTGGGGTCGACCAGCCCGCGCCGCCGCGACTGACGCCCGCCGAGGAGCAGGCCGCGAAGGGCGCGGTGTTCGCCTATCGCACCGACGCCGAGCTGGCGGTGGTGCGCGGCGGCGAAACCGTGCGGGCGCCGGGCAGTTTCGGCTATTCGTCGGCCGCGGTGGCGTTCACCAGGGACGGGCACTACGCCTTCGCGGTGGAGAGCGGTAGCAAGACGCTGGTCGCGGTGGGTGTGCGCGACCGGTCGGTGACCCGCATACCGTGTGACTGCGCCAACGCCGTGGCGTTGCGCGGTTCGGTGGTCGGCTGGTGGCGGGAGCCGGGCGAGATCATGAGCATGGACCTGGCCGGTTCCGAGCCCGCCGCGCCCGAACGCGAGATCGTCCTGCCGGATTCGCCGAGTCCGCTCACCGGTGGTGGGTGGGGCGGGGCCGAACTTGTGGCGGCCACCGACGAGTTCGTGCTGCTGGCCCGGGTGGAATCGCGCGGCTTGTGGTGGGAGAAGAGTCACCTCTACGCCATCGGCTCCGATGTCATCCTGCCGCTGGGTCGTGTGCCCGGCATCGATGCCGGACTGTCGGCCGCCGCCGGTCCCGATGGGCACACCTTCGTGCTGGCCGGGGCCACCGCGCGCAGCGCGACCTGCGGCAGCGGCAACGTGGCGACCATCGACGCCGCCAACAACGGTGTCCTGGCCATGCCCACCCTGCCGGGTGAGTGCTCGGCGGCCTACAACCCGCGCTGGAGCGCCGATGGTTCGATCACGATCGCCACCCGCAAGTGGTCCGACCTCGCGGGCGCGCCGAGCACGGTCGACCGGATGCAGTTGGCGGCGCAGGGGTGGGCGCCGGTCGGGGAGTACCCGGTGGTCGACATGCTCCCGCGGAAACAGGCGCAGGAGCCGATGCTCGAGGTGGTCGCCGGTGAGCCCACCGACGCGCGCGGCACGCCGCATGGAGTCCTGGTCGTCCACCAGGGCGAGGACAGCGCGGAAGTGGCGACGCAGGTCGTCTCGTTGGGCTCGCCGACAGCCACCGGCTGAGCGGTGTCGGCGCGCGAGCCGATCAGAGTTTGCGCAGCCGCAACCTGTTGATCGTGTGGTCGGAGTCCTTGCGCAGCACCAGGGTTGCGCGGGGGCGCGTCGGCAGGATGTTCTCCACCAGGTTGGGCCGGTTGGTCGAGTGCCAGATATCGCGCGCGGCCGCGGTGGCCTGTTCGTCGTCGAAGGCCGCGTAGTGGTGGAAGTGCGCGTCGGGGTCGGCGAAGCCAGTCTTGCGCAACGCGAGAAAGCGCTGCACATACCAGTTCTCGATGTCCTCGATGCGGGCGTCGACGTAGATGGAGAAGTCGAACAGGTCCGACACCATCAGTCGCGGACCGGTCTGCAGCACGTTCAGGCCCTCGACGATGAGAATGTCGGGCTGGCGGACACAGTGCTTCTCGTCGGGCACGATGTCGTAGGACTTGTGCGAATACACCGGCGCGCACACCTCTTCGGCGCCCGACTTCACCTCGGTGACGAATCGCAGCAGCTTGCGCCGGTCGTAACTTTCCGGGAAACCCTTGCGGTGCATGATGCCGCGACGAATGAGTTCGGCTGTGGGATAAAGGAATCCATCGGTGGTCACCAGGTCGACCCGGGGGTGGTGATCCCAGCGCGCCAGCAGCGCCTGCAGCACGCGCGCGGTGGTCGACTTACCGACCGCGACACTGCCCGCGACACCGATCACGAACGGCACCTGCTTGTCGGGATGTTTCTCGCCGAGGAAGGTGGCGGTGGCGGCGAACAGCCGCTGCCGGGCCGCGACCTGGAGATGGATCAACCGCGCCAGCGGCAGGTACACCTCGGCGACTTCGTCGAGGTCGATCTGCTCGCCGAGACCGCGCAGGCCGGTCAGCTCGTCCTCGGTCAGTACCAGGGGAGTCGACTTGCGCAGTGTGCGCCACTGGCTTCGATCGAACTCCACATAGGGGCTCGGTTCGCTCATCCGTGCCACCTACCCGACCCTCCGTCCGGGCGCATCCGCACAGCTTGGCTGCCCGTCTGGTGAGATCCGGGATAACTCTGACCGCATAGCGAGATTGTGCTCCGTGCTCGCTGCCCGCGCGCAACAGGGGGTTTGGCTACCGGTCGGTAACCAGCGACAACGCCGAGGTAAGACGCCATTTTCCGATCGACCACGTAATGTCGGGCGGATGGGGTCACATCCACTTGTCACCGAATACCTGCGCCTGGGTTTGGCTTTCGATCGCCTCGAAGAGGGGTTCGTCGACGCCTACACCGGCGATCCGCAATTGCGCCGCGATATCGAGAACGCGGCCGTCCCGGTGCCCTCGGAGCTGGCCCGGCGCGCCGTCGATCTGCGCGCCGCCCTGCCCGATGCCGGGCTCTCGGCGCAGCGCACCGAATTCCTCGATGCCCACCTGGTGGCGATGGAATGCTCGGCCCGCAAGTTCGCCGGCGAGCAGATCGGCTTCGTCGACGAGGTCCGCGCCTACTTCGACGTCGACATCGCACCGGGCGACCCCGACGACTATCGCGAAGCGCACCGGCAGATGGACGAGGTGCTCGGCGGCGACGGACCGCTGGCCGAACGCGCCGCCGCCTACCGCCGCGGTGACGAGATCCCCCCGGAAAAGCTCGCCACCTGTGTCGAAGCGTTCTCGAGCGCGCTGCGGGAGCGGGTACGCGAGCGCTACCCGCTGCCCGACAACGAGCACGTCACCTACGAGGTGGTCGGCGACAAGCCGTGGTCCGGCTTCAACTACTACCTGGGCAATTTCGCCTCGACGGTCGCGATCAACTCCGACCTCAAACAGCACATGGGCAACCTCCCCGCGCTCATCGCGCACGAGGCCTACCCCGGTCATCACACCGAGCACTGCCGCAAGGAGGCCGGACTGGTCGCGGCGGGCGAGGACGAGCAGACGCTGTTCCTGGTCAACACCCCGCAGTGCCTGATGGCCGAGGGCCTCGCCGACCTGGCCCTTCGGTCGATCGTCGGGCCCGGCTGGGGAGTCTGGGCGCAGGAGATCTACGCCGACCTCGGCCTTCGTTTCGACGGTGAACGGGCCGAACGCTTCTCGACCGCGTCGGCGAAACTGCTGAACGTGCGTCAGGACGCCGCGCTGCTGCTGCACGATCAGCATCGCAGCGAGGACGAGGTGGCGCTGTTCCTGCAGCGGTGGATTCTGGCGACGCCGGAACGGGCGCGGCAGTCGCTGCGGTTCCTGTCCTCGCCGCTGTGGCGGGCCTACATCAGCACCTATGTCGAGGGTTACCGCCTGCTCGGTGGGTGGCTCGACGGTGCGGTCGGCGCCCAGGATCGGGTCGAGCGGTTCGGGCGTCTGCTCGACGAGCCGCTGACGCCGGGGGCGATCCGGCGGATGAGTGTCGCTACTGGATGACGGCGCAGCCGCCGGGGTTCACCAGCGAGCAGACCAGGTAGTTGATCTGCAGCAGGAGTGCCTCGATCGGGTCGGACGGTGCGATGGCCGGGGTCACGGGCAGTGCGGTCATATCTGTGTCATCGGTCACCGTCGGACGGGTCGTTACGCCGAGTCTGTTGTGTTCGACGGCTATCGAACCTGGTCAGCCGGGCTGTGACCCTGGTCTCTCCGGTGGCGGCTCGGACGGTGTTGCGGTATCCCCGTGCTCGGCTCGCACACGGTCGGCAATAGACTCGACGGCGTGACGCAGACGACCGCTTCGGTGAATACCCAGTCTCTCGGTGAGCTCGATCCCGAGTTGGCCGCCGCGATGGCGGGCGAGCTCGCCCGCGAACGCGACACCCTCGAGATGATCGCTTCGGAGAACTTCGTGCCGCGCGCGGTCCTGCAGGCGCAGGGCTCCGTCCTCACGAACAAGTACGCCGAGGGGTACCCGGGCCGCCGCTACTACGGCGGCTGCGAGGCCGTCGACGTGGTGGAGACCCTGGCTCGCGACCGTGCCAAGGAGCTCTTCGGCGCCGAATTCGCCAACGTGCAGCCCCACTCGGGCGCGCAGGCCAACGCCGCGGTGCTGATGGCGCTGATGAACCCGGGCGAGACCCTGCTGGGTCTGGACCTCGCGCACGGCGGTCACCTCACCCACGGCATGCGCCTGAACTTCTCGGGCAAGCTCTACGACGTCCACTCCTACGGTGTGTCGAAGGAAGACCACCGGATCGACATGGACGAGGTGCGTGACATCGCACGCAAGGCCAAGCCGAAGGTGATCGTCGCCGGCTGGTCGGCTTACCCGCGCCACCAGGACTTCGCCCGCTTCCGTGAGATCGCCGACGAGGTCGGCGCCTACCTGTGGGTCGACATGGCGCACTTCGCCGGCCTGGTCGCCGCCGGTCTGCACCCCTCGCCCGTGCCGTACGCCGACGTGGTGTCCTCCACCGTGCACAAGACCCTCGGCGGTCCCCGCTCCGGTCTGATCCTGGCCAAGCAGGAATTCGCCAAGAAGCTCAACTCCGCGGTGTTCCCCGGTCAGCAGGGCGGCCCGCTCATGCACGTGATCGCCGCCAAGGCCGCCGCGTTCAAGATCGCCGCCACCGAAGAGTTCGCCGACCGTCAGGTCCGCACCCTGTCCGGCGCGCGTATCCTCGCCGAGCGTCTGACCGGCGCCGACGTGAAGGACAAGGGTGTTTCGGTCCTGACCGGCGGCACCGACGTGCACCTGGTCCTGGTCGATCTGCGTAACTCCGAGCTCGACGGTCAGCAGGCCGAGGATGTCCTCCACGAGGTCGGCATCACCGTCAACCGCAACGCCGTCCCGTTCGACCCTCGCCCCCCGATGGTCACCTCGGGCCTGCGCATCGGCACGGCGGCCCTGGCCACCCGTGGTTTCGGCGACACCGAGTTCACCGAGGTAGCCGACATCATCGCCGCCGCCCTGGCGGGCACCTCCGACGTCGACACCCTGCGCGGCCGGGTGTCGCGCCTGGCCCAGAGCGTCCCGCTCTACCAGGGTCTCGAGGACTGGCGCCTGCTCGGCTGAGCCGGAGAACCTCTGCCCGATGGCCCCTGTCAGCTCCATGCAGACAGGGGCCATCGTGTTGTCGGAACACACAAAGTTCTGGTGAATCGCATACGGGCCTAATGGAATAGGGCATGGTCAGTCCGTATGGAATATCGACGCGCGTTGGCGCGTGAGGTCGGCGGGGAGGTGCACGCGTTCGAGTTGCTCTCCGAGGCCGAGGCCAGGGAGCTGATCGAACTGTTCCGCGCCGCGCGGGCCAACGAGGTGCGGGCGCTGCGCCGGGCCATCGATGCCGCGCTCACCGCGATGCCCGCTCCGCTGCGTAAGGTCTCGCGCAAGATCCTCTTCGGCAGCTGATGATCGAAACCGAACTCGAAGCTCAGACACAGCTCGTGGTGCTCGCGCGCACGCTGAAAGTGCCGCCGCAGCGCCTCGCACCGCTGGCCCGTCTCGGCGCGGTGCACCTGTCGGCGATACAGCAGCAGATCCTGCGCGCACTGCATGCCGAGCACGCGGACACCTTCCGCCGGGTCAGCCCGCTCGTGCCGATCTTTCCGGTGGGTGTGGGCGTCGCGCTCTTCGAGCGGGTGGTGCCGCCGGTGCTCGCCGCCCGATTCCTCGGCGCGGTCGGCGTCAAACATCCGCGCAAGTGCGCGCAGGCGCTGTGCGCGGTCGATGCCGTCTACGCGGCCGACGGAGCGCCGTACCTGGACCCGAATGTCTTCGAACAGCTGATGCGATACGGCAGGCCGGAGCCGATCACCCTCATCATCAACGAGCTGTTGCGGCGCCGCGACTACGTGACGGCCGCGCGGTTCCTCTCGGTGGTGAACGAGCCGCTGATCGCGGCATTGGAGCAGACCGTCCTCGATGACGCGGGCTTGATCTTCACCGCCGCCTACGCCTACCCGGCGCACACGTTGAGCCGGATCGTGCGGCAGTTGCTGGCGGGCCCACGCCAGCGGGTGCCGGCCATGCTCCACACCGTCCTGGCTGGCCCACCCACCCTGCATCACGCGATGCTCGCCCTGTTCTGCAAGGTCGACCCCGAAATCACCGGCATTCTCGGCGACATCTTCTTCGGCCGCGGCACCACACACGAGGTCGGCCGATTCCTGCTCACCGCGGTCAACCGGAACGCCTCGCCGGCGCTGCTCACCGTGATCGGCAGACTCGAACCCGTTGCCCTGTGGGCCTTGTCGACGAACCCGCAATTCGCGAACACCGACGTGCTCGGCGCGCTGGTCCGCTCGCTGGACGGCAAGGACGAAGCCGACCCGTGGCGCGGGCTGTTCGCCCTGTCCGCCCGCCTGAGCGAACCGGCCCGCCGCCACATCGCCGCCACCCTCGCCGAACTCGACGAAACCTCGGTAGCCGCCCTGCCCGCGCACGCCACCGACGCCACCTACTGGCCCGCTCTCCTGCAACTACTCGCCGAATCCGAACCCGCCGCCCAGTCCCGAGTGGCCGCGATCTGGTCGCGCCTTTCCCCTGAATGGCAAGCGGGCATCGAACGCCACATCCACGAAAACCGCTACGACACCCGCCTGAGCCGCATCACCAACGCCCTCACCACCGTCACCCCGGAAGAGGTCTTCTTCCGTCGCCGCCAGCAGAACCGCCAGCGAGGAGAAGACCACTTCGCGTCGTGGTGAGCTCGCTCAGTGCACCAGCGGGCTCAGGGTGCGGCCGACCCGGTCGATGACACCGGGCTCGTGGCCGTTGGCGATCAGGTTGATGATGACGCCGTCGATGCCGTGGTCGAGGACGCGGGCCTGGATCTGTTCGGCGACTTCGTCCGGGGTGCCGGCGAATTGGCGGTCGGCGACGGTGGCCCGGCGTTCGGCTTCGGTCAGGGTGGACAGGTCGACGCCGAGTCGCGACAGCATGTCGGCCTGGGTCTTTCGGGCGCGGTCACCGTCTTCGTCGACGATGGTCAGCGCGAGGAAGCTGGTTTCCAGGGTGGCGGGGTCGCGGCCCGCCTCCTCGCACCGCTGGTGCAGAGCGTCGAGTTTGCGGGGCAGTTCGGAGGCGTTGCAGATGATGTTGAGGTGATCGGCGAAGCGGGCGGCCATGCCGAAGGTCTTCTTCTCGCCGCCACCGCCGAGCAGAATCGGCAGGTCGTCGCGGATGCGTGGCTCGTTCATCGCGTTCTCGGTGTGGTACCACTTTCCGTCGAAGGTGGATCGCTGCCCGCGCAGCATCGGCGTGATGATCCGCAATGCCTCGTCGAGCCGCTCGAACCGCTCGGTGAAGGTGCCGAATTCGAACCCGTACTGCTGATGCTCCAGCTCGAACCACCCCGCCCCGATGCCGAGCACCGCCCGGCCACCGCTCACCACGTCGAGCGTGGTGACGGTCTTGGCCAGCAGGGCGGGATTGCGATAGGTATTGCCGGTGACCAAGGCCGACAACTGGATTCGCTCGGTCGCGGTAGCCAGACCCGACAGCGCCGAGTAGGCCTCCAGCATCGGCTCCTCGGGCTCGCCGATCAACGGCAGCTGATAGAAGTGATCCATCACGAAGGCGGCGTCGAACCCCGCCCCCTCCGCCTCCCTCGCCTGCGCGATCACCGCGGGAAACAGCTCACGCACCGAGGACGTGTTGCTGAAGTTGGGCATCTGATAGCCGAGTCGAATGCTCATGTCGCCGACCCTATGACTTGGAGTGCACTCCAAGTCAAGCGCTACACCCGACCAGCTGCGGATAGTCGATCAGGTCGATGTCGTTGGCGGCCTTGTCGCCGTATTTCAGCATGAGGGTGAAGAAGCGGGAGCCGAGGAACCAGTTGCGCGCCTTGATGCCCAGGGCGGTCTTGGGCGCGAGGAAGGGGCCCGCGTTGCTGTTGCCCGCGATTTTGGCGTAGCGCTTCATGATCCGGTCGTAGTTGGCGAAGGCGGTGATGTGATCACCCGCGGCGGCGGCCAGTTCGCCTGCGAGGACGTAGGCGCCGACAACGGCGAGGCCGGTGCCGAAGCCCGCCAGGGTGTTTCCGTACGCGGCGTCGCCGATGAGGGCGACACGGCCGCGGGTGTAGGCGCCGTTCATCCGGACCTGGCTGATCGAGTCGAGGTAGATGTCGTCGAATTCGGCCAGGTCGGTGAGCATGCGGGGGGCATGCCATGCCATGTCGGCGAAGGTTTCGGTGATGATGCGGCGCTGGGCGTCGACGTCGTTGCGGGGGTAGTCGAGTTCGGGGGCGGCGAACATGTACATCTGCTGGGCCTTCGGGCCGCCGTCGATGGCGAGTTTGCCCGGGGTGTTGTGGGCGGCGCCTGCCGCTTTGTCGCGGGGCGTGGCCGCGTCGCTCCAGCGGCTCGCGCCGGCGACGCAGTAGTAGTAGCCGAGGTGCGCCACGTAGTCGGCCTCGGGGCCGAACGCCAATTTCCGGACTCGCGAATGGATGCCGTCGGCGCCCAGGACGAGGTCGAAGGTGCGGGGCGGGTTGTGCTCGAACCGCACGGCCACGCCGTCGCCGGTGTCGCGCAGGTCGGTGATGGTGTCGCCGAAGAGGTACTCGACGGTGTCGGCGGTCTTGTCGTACATGACCTCGGCCAGGTCGCCGCGCAGGATCTCCAGGTCGCCGCCGGTGAACTCGCCCGACATCACGCCGAGCTCACGCCCGTTGTCGTCGACGAAGACCAGGTCGGTGGTACCGGTACGCCGGGCCCGGACCTCGTCGAGGATGCCCATCCGCTCGAGCACGGTCAGGTGGGTCTTGCCCTTGAAGTCCACCGCCTGACCGCCTGCCCGCAGCGCGGGGGCACGTTCGACGACGGTGACGGCGAAGCCGTAGCGGTGCAGCCAGTAGGCGAGGGCGGGGCCGGCGACGCTGGCGCCGGAGATGAGAACAGTACGCATGATGCAACTCCCGAAGATCTGTGTCCGATGGAATCTGTATCCGGTGGATGCAGATAAGAGTATGGTAGACACAGTTTCACGTCAAGACGATTTTCGAGAGGATGGGCAGATGCCACCGCCGACCACGGTCGAGCTGTTGTGGGGGACCGCGCAGCGCCCCAAGCGCGGGCCCAAACCCGCGCTCACTCTCGACGGGATCGTCGCCGAGGCCATCGCGCTCGTCGACGCCGAAGGGCTGTCCGCGCTGTCGATGCAGCGGCTGGCCGAACGCCTCGGCTTCACCAAGATGTCGCTGTACCGATATGTGCCGGGCAAGGAGCAGTTGACCGCGCTGATGCTCGACGCGGCGATGGGCGAACCGCCGAAGGCCGCGGGCGCGCAGCAGAACTGGCGAACCGGCTTGCGCACCTGGGTCGAAGCGCTCTTCGCTCGCTACCGTGCGCACCCGTGGTCGATCGAGCTCACCGTCGGCATGCGGCCTCTCGGCCCGAACGAGATGGGCTGGACCGAGGCCGCCCTCACCGCACTGGCAGGCACCGGACTCTCCGGCTCGGAGAGGCTGGACACGATCGTCCTGCTCAACGGTCACGCCCGCAGCCTGGCTCAGCAGGTCGCGTCGATGAGCGGGGACGGGGAAGTGCAGTTCACCGAGCAGTTCGCCGCGATGATGACCGCGGCCGCAGGCCGCTACCCCGAGGTGCAGGCCGCCTTCGCCGAGGAAGCCGCCGCACCGGCGGGCAAGGGCGGACCCAACGACGCCCTGCGTTTCGGTGTCGAACGCATCCTCGACGGTCTCGCCGTCCTGATCGATCAGCGAAACTGAGCTGACCCCTGGCCCGGCCGCGATCGGCACCCTAGGCTCATCTCATGACCGACCAGCCGGAACTGCCGGAGCCCGCTGTCACCATCGTTCGCGAGTTCTTCAACGCACTCGAACTCAGCGCGGTCGACGAGGCGCTGGATCTGCTCGATCCCGCGATCGTCTGGAAGAACGCCTCGCTGCCGACCGTGCGCGGCAAGAATCGGGTCGCGGCGTTGTTGCGCGGCCTGGATCGACCGAAGCTCGGGTTCTCCGCGGAGATCCACCACATCGCCGCCGACGGCGACATCGTGCTCACCGACCGCACCGACTACCTGCACGTGGGCCCGGTGCGCATCGGCTTCTGGGTGAGCGGCACCTTCGAACTGCGCGACGGCCGAATCGTGCTGTGGGACGACCACTTCAGTAAGGGCAACGTCCTGCGCGGCGCCGTTGTCGGCGTGGTGAAGGCGATCACCGGCCGCTGAACTATCCGTGCTTGCGCAGATACTCGAGGTAGGTCGGGCGCAGCACATCGGCTAGTTTGCCGTCGCCCGCGTGGAAGTAGTCGTCGAGCATCGGCAGCACGTACTTGATGTCGGCCGAGCTCTCGCCGAGGTCGCCCGCCTCGGCCTGGGCCGCCGGAATCGACTTCAGCAGTTCCCACAGGAACTTCACGTCGCCGTGGCGCACGGCCGTCTTCACCGCGCGATCGTGCAGTTCCTTCGACGACAGCTTCTCCAGATCCTGGTCTTCGGCCATGTCATCGACTCTAGCCCTCGGTGGCGCACACGTGCCGGATCCGTCGCGACAGTGCCGGTTAACGACAAATTCACGGACACGTGTGCCGGTCCAGCAGCGCGGCTACGAATTCGGCGGTAGCGTCGGTGATGCGAGTCGCGTCGGTGTGATTCGTACGGGAGGTCCTGACCGTGACTGAGCTATTCAGTGCGAGAGGGCCGGCACCTGGCCCTCGTGGCGGTTGACTCAGCGTCAAACGCCCACAAGGACGGACCGGTCCAGCGAGATCGTTCGCACGGGTGCCGTGCGAACACATAAGGAGCCCACCGTGACTGCTGCACGCTCCGTTTCCGCTTCCGCGAAGCACACGGCCTCGGCCTCGGCCTCGAGCAATTCGGCCTCGAAGAAAGGGGCTCGCCCCTCACGTTCCGGTCGCAAGACTTTCGTCGTAGACACCTCTGTACTCCTGTCGGATCCCTGGGCCGTCACCCGGTTCGGGGAACACAGTGTGGTCCTGCCCCTGGTCGTGATCAGTGAGTTGGAGGCGAAACGGCACCACCACGAGCTCGGCTGGTTCGCCCGCGAAGCTCTGCGCATGCTCGACGACCTGCGTGTGCAGCACGGCAGGCTCGACCAGGCGCTGCCCATCGGCACCGACGGCGGCACCCTGCAGGTAGAGCTCAACCACACCGATTCGTCGGTGCTACCCGCCGGATTCCGTTCCGACACCAACGATTCCCGCATCCTGGCCTGCGCGCTGAACTTCTCGGCCGAGGGCGAGGACGTGGTGCTGGTGTCGAAGGACATCCCGCTGCGCGTCAAGGCGAGCGCGGTCGGCTTGTCCGCCGACGAGTACCACGCGCAGGACGTGGTGACCTCCGGCTGGAGCGGGATGGTGGAACTCGACGTCGCGGGCGCGCAGATCGACCAGCTCTACACCGATTCGGTGATCGACCTCGACGATGCGCGAGAGTTGCCGTGCCACACCGGTGTTCGGTTGCTGGGCTCCAGCTCGAGCGCGCTGGGCCGGGTTACCGCGGACAAGCGGATCCAGCTGGTCAGGGAGCGGGAGGCCTTCGGGCTGCACGGGCGTTCGGCCGAACAGCGCATCGCCCTCGATCTGCTGCTCGACGAGAGCATCGGGATCGTGTCGATGGGTGGGCGCGCCGGTACCGGCAAGTCGGCTTTGGCGTTGACCGCCGGACTCGAGGCGGTGCTCGAGCGGCGCACCCAGCGCAAGGTGGTCGTGTTCCGGCCGCTGTACGCGGTGGGCGGGCAGGAACTGGGCTATCTGCCGGGTTCGGAGAGCGAGAAGATGGGCCCGTGGGCGCAGGCCGTCTTCGACACGCTCGACGGGCTGGCCAGCCGCGAGGTGCTCGAGGAGGTGCTCAGTCGCGACATGCTCGAAGTGCTGCCGCTGACCCACATTCGAGGGCGGTCGCTGCACGATTCGTTCGTGATCGTCGACGAGGCGCAGTCGCTCGAGCGCAATGTGCTGCTGACGGTGCTGAGCCGCCTCGGCACGGGTTCTCGGGTGGTGCTCACCCATGATGTCGCCCAGCGCGACAATCTGCGGGTCGGCAGGCACGACGGTGTGGCCGCGGTGATCGAAAAGCTCAAGGGACACCCGCTTTTCGCGCACATCACCCTCACCCGCAGTGAGCGCTCGCCGATCGCGGCGCTGGTCACCGAGATGCTCGAGGAGTACGGACCGAACGCGTAATCGTCGGCAATCGGGCCGCGTCGCGGCCGGAATCCGTTTGATTACCGCAAACAGTGGGTAATATCCGCTCCGACACCAATCCAGCAACGGCTCGGCGAACACTGTTCCGCCGGGCCGTTGCGGATGTCGGCCAGGCTCCATTCCGGGGGCACCCCCGGGGGCCACTCGCGAGAGGATGGATATGAACCACTTCGCTCGACGTACTGCTGCCGGGAGCGCCGCGGTCCTGGCCGCGGCGGGTCTGCTGCTCGCTGCCGGCTGCAGCGATGACGACAAGGACAAGGCAAACGACGCCGTCGCCTCGGTGACCTCCGCGATCGGCGCCCCGGGTGGCAGCGCCACCACCGAGCCCGGGATGGGCGGGATGACCACCACCCCCGGTTCGGAAACCACCTCCGGTTCCGAGACAACGTCCGGCGCGGCCACCACCAGTGGGGCGGCGGGCGAATCGACCACCGTCTCCACCCCGAACGGTGACATCGTGATCGCCGGCGAGGTGTACAAGAAGTACGTGGCGGCCGGCGGCGCCAGCAGCCCGCTCGGCGCACCGGAGGAGGCCCAGGAATCCGGCCCCGACGGCGGCGAGTACCAGGACTTCACCGGCGGCACCATCTACTGGAGCAAGGATACCGGCGCCCACATCGTGTGGGGTGACATCCGCGAGGCCTGGGAGGAGAACGGCGGCGCCAACGGCACGCTGGGCTACCCGACGAGCGACGAGAAGACCATCGCCGGAGGCAAGCAGAGCGACTTCACCGGTGGCACCATCACCTGGGTCAACGGCGAGACCACGGTGACCCCGAAGTAGTCGGGCCTTACGTCAGCGTCGCGCTCCGCCCAGCGCGGGGACCCGGTTCACCCCGTAGGTCCCCGCGCTTGCGCACGAGGTACTAAGTTGTCGGGGTGCAGAAAACTTTGACCGACCGCGAGCTGCTGGATTCGCTCGCGGACGAGGTGGAAATCAACCTGCGTCGCCATATCGAGGTGGCCGACGGCTGGCAGCCGCACGAGCAGGTGCCGTGGTCGGACGGGCGAAACTTCGCCTTCCTCGGCGGCGAGGACTGGACCCCGGAACAGTCCGAGCTCAGTGATACCGCCCGGCTCGCGCTGACCGTGAGTGTCCTGGTCGCCGACAATCTGCCCTCCTACCACCGTGAGCTCGGCAAGCACCTGCGCACCGGCCCCTGGTGGCGCTGGGTCGGCCGGTGGACGGCGGAGGAGAACCGCCACGAGATCATGATCCGCAACTACCTCATGCTCACGCGTGCGGTGGACCCGGTCGCGCTCGAGCGGGCTCGCATGCAGCACATGACCGACGGTTTCAACCGCCCCCCGATGCACCTGATCGACGTGCTGGCCACCTGTGCGTTCGAAGAGGCCGCTGCCGCGATCCGTCATCGCAACACCGCCGCGATCGGCGAGAACCCGATCGTCACCGCGATGGCCGAGAAGCTGGCCGCCGACGACGAACTGCAGGCCGAGTTCTTCGCCGTGCTCGTCGCCGCCGCCCTCGACCTGGTTCCCGATCAGGCAGTGCGCGCGATCGCCGATCGGGTCGCCGACTTCCGGGTACCGCACGTGGATCTGCCCGGTGGCGGATCCAGCGACGAGGCGCTGGCCGAGGCGGGCATCTACGACCCCGCGAAGGAGGGTGAGCTGGTGTTCAAGCCGCTGCTGCAGCGCTGGAACATCTTCTCCCGCACCGACTTCAGCGAAGAGGGCGAAAAGACTCGCGCCGAACTCGCGCACCTGGCCTGATCTTGCACAGCGAACGGCCGTCACCTCCTGCGAGGTGACGGCCGTTCGGCGTTTCAGCGGTCGACGTCGGCCATCGCCAGCACGTCGAGTTTGCGATCGAGCTCTTCGAGCGAGAGCTTGTCCGGGACGAGCCCGCGGTCGATGACGGTCTGCCGGATCGTCTTCTTCTCGCGCAGCGCCTGTTTGGCGACCGCGGCCGCTTCCTCGTAGCCGATGGCCGAGTTGAGCGGGGTGACGATCGACGGTGACGATTCGGCCAGGGTCCGCAGGTGCTCCTCGTCGGCGACGAGCCCGCTCACACACTTGTCGGCGAACAAGCGAGAAACGTTGGCCAGCAGGCGAATCGACTCGAGCAGGTTGCGCGCCATCACGGGAATGTAGACATTGAGCTCGAACGCCCCGCTCGCCCCGCCGAATGCGATCGCCGCGTCGTTGCCGACCACCTGCACCGCCACCTGCGTCACCGCCTCGGGCAGTACGGGATTCACCTTGCCGGGCATGATCGAGCTACCCGGCTGCAGGTCCGGCAGCTGCAATTCGCCGAGCCCGGTCAGCGGGCCCGAACCCATCCAGCGGATGTCGTTGGCGATCTTGGTCAGGCTGACCGCGATGGTGCGCAGCGCGCCGGAGGCCTCGACGAGTCCGTCACGCGCGGCCTGGGCCTCGAAATGATCCTGCGCTTCGCGCAGCGCGTCGATTCCCGTGGTGCGTACCAGTTGCGCGACGACCTTCGCACCGAATCCGGCGGGCGCGTTGAGACCGGTGCCCACCGCGGTGCCGCCGATCGGCAACTCGCCGAGGCGGGGAAGCACGGACATCGCGCGTTCGATACCCGCGGCGATCTGGCGGGTGTAGCCGCCGAATTCCTGGCCGAGCGTCACCGGCACCGCGTCCATCAGGTGGGTGCGGCCCGACTTCACCACGGTGCGCCACTGCTGCGACTTGTCGAGCAGCGCCAGGCGCAGATGGTCCAGCGCGGGAACGAGTTCGGTGATCACGGCCTCGGTGGCGGCCAGGTGTGTCGCGGTGGGGAAGGTGTCGTTGGAGGACTGCGACATGTTCACGTCGTCGTTGGGGTGCACGCTCACCCCGTTACGGGCGGCGATCGAGGCGATCACCTCGTTGGCGTTCATGTTCGAGCTGGTGCCCGAACCGGTCTGGAACACGTCGATCGGGAACTGGTCGTCGTGCTCCCCGTTCGCGATCTCGCCCGACGCGGCGATGATCGCATCGGCCTTCACCGGATCGAGCAGGCCCAGATCCTTGTTGACCTGAGCGCACGCGGCTTTCAGCAGGCCCAGCGCCCGGATCTGGGCGCGCTCGAGTCCCCGCCCGCTGATCGGGAAGTTCTCGACGGCCCGCTGCGTCTGCGCCCGCCACAGGGCGTCGACGGGGACGCGAACCTCTCCCATGGTGTCGTGCTCGATCCGGTACTGCGCGTCGTCGTCAGCCATAGTTCGACCCTAGGACGAGAACACCGCGAATGGTGGCCACACACCAGCGCGAAATCCCACATCCGCGGCAGGAATACTCGCCGGACTCAGTCGGTGGGCCAGACCGCGCACACCTCGTCGGCGAAGTCCCTGGCTTGGGTGTGGCCGGCCAGCGCGGCGCCGTGTACGCGCTGCGGGTCGAGCTCGTTGGGGCCGATGGCCTTGCGCGCGGCTTGGTCCGGATGGATCACCGTGACCCTGGCCGAACCGAGGTGGGCGAGCTGGGCGGAGATCTTCCCGCTGCGGCGCGGGGTGAGAATGTTGGACGCGAGGCCGACGATCCGGTCGTAGCCCTTGGCCAGATCCAGATTCAGGGGGGAGCGGACACCGCCGTCGAGGTAGTGGTGCCCGTGACACGACGCCTCCGGCCAGGCGAACGGGATCGCGCAACTGGCGTTGACCGCCTCGGCGAGTGAGACGTCGCTGTCGCGGTCGAAGACCTTCAACACGCCAGTGTCGGCGTCGACCGCGGTGATCCACAACGGCTGTGCCGGCCACGACTTCTCGGGCAGGCGTGAGGACACCGCCGCCAGCCGCAACACGGGGTCGATCGTCGACCTGCCGCGCGAAGCGTTCGCGACCCGGCGTGCCGCGCTGGTCTCGCTGGGCGCGGTGCCCGCGATGAACGCCCACGTGGCCAGCTGCTTGACCGAGAGCCGGTTCGGGATCTCGGCGTTGAGCCGCCCCAGCTGCCGCTTGTAGAGCTCGTCGGTCGACAGCGTGCTGCGAATTTGCGCCCCGACGACCGCGCCCGCGGACGTGCCGATCACCAGATCGGCCGACCGCAGGTCCACCCCGGCCTCGGCCAGTCCGGCGATCATGCCGATCAGCCAGCCGATACCGGCGATTCCGCCGTTGCCGAGGACCAGGGCGGTGCTGGGCGCTGCCATAGTTCGACTATAGGGACGCCCAGCCCCGGATCACGGTAGCGGCGGGTTCGCGCTGTCGTCGCCGTCGAAGTCGACCGAGGAGTACTCGCGCAGCTTCGTCAGGCGGTGGTAGGCGTCGATCATGCGGACGGTGCCCGACTTGGACCGCATCACGATCGACTGGGTCGACGCGCCGCCGCCGTAGTAGCGCACGCCGCGCAGCAGGTCGCCGTCGGTGACGCCGGTGGCGCAGAAGAACACGTTGTCGCCGGAGACCAGGTCGGTGGTCGAGAGCACCCGATCCAGATCGTGGCCCGCGTCGATCGCCTTCTGCCGCTCTTCGTCGTCCTTCGGCGCGAGCATGCCCTGCAGCTCGCCGCCCAGACAGCGCAGCGCGGCGGCGGCGATGATGCCCTCGGGGGTGCCCCCGATACCGACCAGGATGTCGACGCCGGACTCGGGACGCGCGGCGGCGATGGCGCCGGCGACGTCACCGTCGGAGATGAGGCGGATGCGGGCGCCCGCGTCGCGTGCCTGCTGGATGGTGTCCTCGTGGCGGGGACGGTCCAGGATGCAGACGGTCAGATCGGACACCGACAGCCGCTTTGCCTTGGCCACGCGGCGGATGTTCTCACCGATCGGGGCGGTGATGTCGATCGAGCCTGCGGCATCGGGGCCGACGGCGATCTTGTGCATGTAGAACACCGCGGACGGGTCGAACATGGCGCCGCGCTCGGCGACCGCGAGCACCGAGATGGCGCCGGGGGAACCCTTCGACATCAGGGTGGTGCCGTCGACCGGGTCGACGGCGAAGTCGACCTCGGGGCCGGTGCCGTCGCCGACGAGCTCACCGTTGTAGAGCATCGGCGCTTCGTCCTTCTCGCCCTCGCCGATGACGACGATGCCCTTCATGGACACCGAGCTGACGAGCTGACGCATGGCGTCGACGGCCGCGCCGTCGCCACCTTCCTTGTCGCCACGGCCGACCCAACGGCCACTCGCCATCGCGCCTGCCTCGGTGACGCGGACCAGCTCCAGCGCGAGGTTGCGATCGGGTGCCTCGCGGCGGCTGGGGGCGGGCGATGATGCCGTCATTGCGGAGTGCCTCCTTGGCGTTGGTGTTACGGGGGCATTGTCGCATTTCGAAACGGCACGCTCGTGCACGACCTCCTGCGATGACCCCTTGGCGGCCTGGTCAGGACTCGAGTGGATACTGGTAGCCGTGGCACAGACCAAGCACCGCATCTTCAACGACTACCGCGATCTGTTCTGGTCGTTGATCCCGTTGGTGCTGGCCGCGGTGGTATTGGCCGGGGTCGCGAGCCAGTGCACGGTGGCGACGAACGGCCCGACACAGGGTCAGATCCCGCATTTCGATGCCGATGCCGCGCTGACCTCCGACGCGAAGACCCTGTCGTTCCCGATCCGCAAGCCGGCGTTGCCGCAGGGCTGGGTGTCGAACTCGGGCAGCCGCGACACCATCGCCACCGCGGATGGCGGTGCCGTGAGCACGGTCGGCTACATCACCCCGCAGGGCACCTACATGCGGTATTCGCAGACCGATGCCTCCGAAGAGGCGCTGTCGCGGCAGCAACTCGGTTCTCGCTATCCCACCGGGACGCAGGACGTGGCCGGGCAGAAATGGGTCGTCTACACCGAACCGACCGAGGAAACCGGCTGGATCGCCGACCTCGGCGGCGTACGGATCCTGATCACCGGCGCGGGCAACGAGGCCGCCTTCACCACCCTCGCGACGGCGATCACGACAGCTCAACCGCTGGCGAAGAAGTAGCCTCAGCTGAGCCGGTAGGACCACCCGCTGTTGGGTAGCGCGGTCGAGGTGGCGATGGTGTCTTCTGCGTCGTCGGACTTGCCCTGGGCCAGGAGGCCGTAGGGATCGAATTCGCGTTTGGCGGCATCCTCTTTCGGGCCCCACGGCTTCATGCCGCCCGCGCCGAGGACGGGCGTGTGCGAGTTCGCGATGAACAACCCCGCCCGCTGCAACCGCTCGGTGGTCGCCGCCAAGTGCTGCTGGCTCTCGAAGGCGAAGACCGGTGAGCCCTGACACGACAGACCGCCGTCGATTCGCTTCATCTCCACGTGCAGCGGCCCCAACTCCGCGAATTCACGGTGGATGCCGACGATCGACTCGTACAGATCCCGCTGCGGGAACAGGGCCATCAGCCCGGTGAGCTCGTCGTTGTGCCGCTGGTAGCGCAACATCGAATGGCCCCAGGTGAACTCGTAGAGGGGCGAACCGTAGCTGCCCTTGCCCTCGAGGCACCGGTACCGGATCCGGCCGCCGTTGTCCTGCACCAGATCCTCCACATTCGGCACCGACTGGACGGCGGCCATCAGCAGCACCATCGACTCGCCGTCGGGAATCAATCCGGCGAGTTCGGGAAAGTACTGCGGGAGCGGATGCGCATGGGGCGAAACCACTTTCGTGAGCACACCGTCGCTGCGGCAGATGTCGACCGAGAAGCGGGCCGCCTGCGCGAAATCGGGGAACGAGACGACCAGTTCGTGCCACTCCCAGGCTGGGGCGAGCGGCAGTTCGACCTCGGTGATGATGCCGTTGGCGCCGTACGCGTGGTGCACGGTGTTCACATCGCGCCCGCGCAACTCGATCAGCCGGGGGTGTTCCTCCACCGTCATCACTTCCAGCGCGGTGATGTTGCCGGTGTCGCGCAGGATGCCCCAGCGACAGCTGCCGATACCCGCGTGTCCGCCCGCTATGTAGCCGCCGATGGTGGCCTGGTGCGCCGTCGACGGATGCATCCGCAGCTCCCAACCGGACGGGCGGATCGCGGCGTCGATATCGGCCACGACAGTGCCCGCGAGCGCGCGCACCGTGGTCGGCGGGCGTCTGCCGGGTTCGCCGTGCCAGCCGATGACGCCGGCGAGCGCGGTGACATCGATCACCGCGCCACCGCGCAGCGGCACACCCTGACCGAACTGGCCGGAACCGGCCCCGCGCACGGTGATCGGGATGCGATGACGCGCGCAGGCGGCCACCGCGGTGCGCAACTCGTCCTTGCCGCGCGGCGCGATGAAGATCTCGGCATTGCGCCCGCGCAGCAGGTCTCGCAGGACCGGACTCTGCGCGAACCGGTCGCGGCTCTTGGTGCGCAGCTTGCGTGTGTCGGTGGAGAAGGTGATGGGACCCAGGTCGGCGCGCAGGCTCGTCAGCGAATCGGTGGGTGACATCGGCCGTACTCCGTCGTTCGAACTCTCCGCGCGTCGCCCGGAGGGCGATCCCTCGGCGGACCGACCCGGCATCAGCGTGCCCGGCCGGTGTTTCGCGGCGGTAAAGGTGCGATGTCGGTGCGCGTGCTCAGTCGGCGGTGTCGAGGTCGGCGCGGGACAGGGCGTCTTCCACGCGGCGGCGCGCACCGGCGAGATGCTGTTCGCAGCGGGTGGCCAGGGCTTCGCCGCGCTCCCACAGCACCAGCGAGTCGTCCAGGTCGAGGCCGCCCTGTTCGAGCATCTTCACCACGTTGATGAGCTCGTCGCGGGCGCGTTCGTAGCCGAAGGCCGCGATCTCGGCCAGGGTGTCGGCAGCGGTGTTCTCGGAACCGGCGTCGGCCACGGTCACGTCCTCTTCTCGTCGGTGGTCTCTGGCGTCAGTCGCTGGGTGCCCAGTGCCGCGGCGGTGACGGCTCCGTCGGCGACCCTGATGCGGAGCTGGCTGCCCGCGGGGGAGTCATCGATCGAACGCACGACATGCCGTTCGGGACCGGCGACGCGCTGCACGACAGCGTAACCACGGGCCAGGGTGGCGGCCGGACCCACCGCGGTCAGCTTCTCGCGCAGGTGCAGGGTGGTCGTCGACTCGCTGCGCAGCAGCTGGTCGACTGTGCGTCTCGCGGCGGTGCGCAAGCGTTCCAGCTCGTCGTGACGGTGGTTCAGCTCGCGCAGGGGATCGGCGAGGACCGGGCGCGATCGCAACTGCGTGATGGTGTGTTCCTCGCGCTGGACCCAGCCGCGCAACGCGGCCGCCGAGCGCGCCCGCATGTCACGGACCCCGGCCAGTTCGGCGGCGGCATCGGGGACGATGCGTTTGGCGGCGTCG
This sequence comes from Nocardia sp. NPDC055050, assembly GCF_053608345.1. Taxonomy (NCBI): domain Bacteria; kingdom Bacillati; phylum Actinomycetota; class Actinomycetes; order Mycobacteriales; family Nocardiaceae; genus Nocardia; species Nocardia sp. NPDC055050. The sequence goes on along the minus strand of NZ_JBSGVG010000045.1, from coordinate 867 downwards.
GTGGGGGTGGCCGCGCGCAGGTCGGCGACCAGGTCGAGCAGGGGATTGTCGGGCTCGTGGCCGATGGCGCTGACGATCGGGGTGCGCGCGGCGGCGACCGCCCGGCACAGTGCTTCGTCGGAGAAGGCCAGCAGATCTTCGACGCTGCCACCGCCGCGCGCCAGCACGATCACCTCGACCTCGGGGTCGCGATCGAGTTCGGTCAGCGCTTCGAGCATCTGCGGTACCGCGGCCGGACCCTGCACCGCGGTATTGCGGATGACGAATCGGACTGCGGGCCAACGGTTCTGGGCCACGGACAGGACATCACGTTCGGCCGCGCTCGCCCGTCCGGTGATCAGCCCGATCGTCGCGGGCAGGAAAGGTAGCGGCCGCTTGAGCCTGGCATCGAACAGGCCCTCGGCCGTCAAGAGGGCTTTCAACCGCTCGATCCGAGCCAGTAGCTCACCGATGCCGACCGCGCGAATCTCGGTGACCCGCAACGACACCGTGCCCCGGCCGGTGAAGAAGTGCAGCTTGCCGTAGACGACCACGCGGCTGCCCTCGGTGAGCGGCACCGGCAGCCTGCGCAACAGGTCGGGGTCGCAGGTCAGCGACAGCGACATGTCCACCGAGGCATCGCGCAGCACCAGGAACGCGGTGCGGGTGCCGGGGCGCAGATTGATCTGGGTGACCTGCCCCTCCACCCAGATGCTGCCGAGCCGTTCGATCCACTGGGCGACCTTCACCGCGACCGAGCGCACCGGATACGGCTGCTCCGCCGAATTCGCCGGAGCGCCGGCCTGCGCGACGCCGTCCTGAGTCATAGGTCAGTTCTACGCGCGGCCACCGACACAACCAAAAAGCGGCCGCCATCCGAGGTGTCGG
>NZ_JBSGVG010000044.1:0-53693 GCF_053608345.1 Nocardia sp. NPDC055050 | reverse complement strand
CACGCCCCCCGACAACTCGTCCGCTCTGGTTCCCCCGGGCGGGCCCGGGCACCCCCCACCCCCCCCGCCCCACGCCGTTTTGTGGGCCTGTAATGGGCGACCGGCAGTGGATAGCGGGGTTGGGTAGAGTGCGCAGAGTGAGTCTGGGGCGGCGCGCAAGGTGGCGCGCGATGGTGCTGGCGATGATTGCCTCGACGGCGGTCGTGGCCGGTTGCACGGCGAATCCGCCACCGCCGATCGAGTCCTCCGACTCTCCCAAGACCACCCAGGCCAAGCCGGGCAAGAACACCGTCGTCGTCGCGATCGACGACATCGGGATCGGGTTCAACCCGCACCTGCGCTCGGATCAGTCGCCGGTGACCAGCGCGGTGAGTTCGATGGTGCTGCCCAGCCCGTTCCGCGCCGCGCCGAGTCCCGTGCATCCCGGTCTGGTCGACTGGGTGCCCGATACCTCGCTGATCGTGTCGGCCGATGTGACGGCCCAGGAGCCGTTCACCATCACCTACACCCTGCGTAATCAGGCCAATTGGTCCGATGGCGCCCCGATCGCCGCCGAGGACTTCCGGTTCCTCTGGCAGCAGATGATCAGCCAGCCCGGTGTGGTGGACCCGGCCGGCTACCGGCTCATCTCCGATGTGGCGTCCTCGGGTGGCGGCAAGACGGTGACGGTCACCATGACCCAGCCCTACCCGGCCTGGCGTGAACTGTTCTCGAATCTGCTGCCCTCGCACCTGGTGAAGGACTCGCCGGGTGGGTTCACCAGCGGGCTGGTCGACAAGATCCCGGTCTCTGGCGGCAATTTCACCATCAAATCGGTCGATCGCGGCCGCGACGAGATCCTGCTCGAACGCAACGACCGCTTCTGGGGCACCCCGGCCTCCCCGGATCAGATCCAGTTCCGTCGCGGCGGTACACCCTCGCAACTGGCCGAATCGCTGCGCACCGGCGACGCGCAGATGGCGCTCGTGCACGGCGGTGTGGCGACCCAGGCGCAACTGGCCGCGATCCCCTCGGTGCGGACCACGATCATGCCGCAGGCCCGCGAACTGCAACTCGCGCTCAACGGCCGTTCCGGCGATCTCGCCGATGTCCGGGTCCGCAAGGCCGTGCTCGCGCTGCTCGACCCCGCCCTGCTGGCGACCGTCGGTGCGCAGACCGGTGGTTGGGTAGAACCCGCACGCGCACAAGTGCTTTCGCCGTCGAGTCCCGGCTATGTGCCTACCGCGCCGCCGCGGATGACCGCCGATGAAGCGTTCGCCCTGCTGGCCGAGGCGGGCTTCGGTCGCGCACCGGAGGCGCAGCAGACCGGTTCGCCCACCTCGCCCGCGCCGCGCCCGCGCTCGGTGGCGCGCAACGGTAAGGGGCTGTCGGTGCGGATCGGCGCCGTCACCGAGGACGCGTCGGCGCTGGCCGTCGCCAATACCGCCGCCGACCAATTGCGCAGTGCCGGTATCGATGCCACCGTTCGCGGCCTGGCCGCCGATGAGCTGTACGGCAAGGACCTCACCGAATCCTCGATCGACGCCATCGTCGGCTGGGAGCTCGCGGGCGGCGACCCCGCCACCGCGCTCGCCTCCCGCTACGGCTGTCCGCCCGTCGAACCGGCCGGCGCCGAAGGTCCCGCCTTGGCCGCGGCCGAGGCGTACCGCAAGGCGCCCAGCAATATCGGCGGTGTGTGCGATCCGACTCTGCAACCCTCGATCGACGAAGCGCTGCGGGGGTTCGAGGTGCCGCGGATCCTGGCCGAATCCGAGCCACGATTGTGGGAACTGGCGACCGTGTTGCCGATCGTGCAGGACAACGTCGTCGCGGCGGCCGGTCCGCGCGTCGACGGTGTGTCGCTGTCGGGCGCCATCCAGGTCGGCATCTTCGGTGATACAGCACAGTGGCGGAGGATCCCATGACCGAGACCGGCGGCCTGCTCCTGGTCCACGCCCACCCCGATGACGAAACCCTCACCACGGGCGGCACTATCGCGCACTACCGCCGCCGTGGTGTCCCGGTGACGGTGGTCACCTGCACGCTCGGCGAGGAGGGTGAGGTCATCGGCGAACGGTGGTCGCGCCTGATCGCCGCCGAAGCCGACCAGCTCGGCGGCTACCGCATCGGCGAACTCACCGCCGCGCTGTCGGCCCTCGACGCGGGCGAGCCGTGGTTCCTCGGCGGCCCCGGCCGGTGGCGCGATTCCGGCATGGCGGGCACGCCGTCGGCGGCGAACCCGCGGGCCTTCGTGAATTCCGGTGACGCCGCCGTCGACGCGCTCGTCGCGGTGATTCTCGAACTGCGACCCCGGGTCGTCGTCACCTACGACCCGCGCGGCGGCTACGGCCATCCCGACCACATTCGCGCGCACGAGATCACCACCGCGGCGGTCGTGGCCGCTGCCGAACAGGGCTGGGACGTCCCGAAGTTCTACTGGACCGTCACCGACGGCGACCTGCTGCGCCAGCACACCGCCGCGCTGGCTCGCCGCACCGTCGACGAACTGCCCGGCGCACTGCCCCCGGGCTGGCGTCTGCCGGTCGAGGCGGAACTGGCCGCCATGTCGACGAGCGGGGTGACCACCGTGGTCGACGTCTCCGACTCGGTCTCGGCCAAGCGTGCCGCCATGCGCGCGCACGCCACCCAGGTCACCGTCGCGCCGAGTGGCCGGGAATTCGCTCTGTCGAACAACATCGCGCTGCCGGTGCTGCCGGAGGAACATTTCAGGCTGGTGCGCGGTACTCGCGGCCAGCTCAGCGCCGATGGGTTCGAGCACGACCTGTTCGCCGGTCTCGATTGAGTAGCTAGCCACAGGGTTGCCATCGTGCCTCGGCGCGCGGGCCGGTAGCGTTCCGGTGTCCGCGTTCTCGGGTGTTCTCACACGATGGGTGGGGTGTCATGACCGCTGTGGGTGATCGACCGGATCTCGACGCCGAGGACGCCGGGTATCACAAGTCCCTCGGCAGACGTCAGCTGATGATGATCGCGATCGGTGGCGCGATCGGCACCGGCCTGTTCCTGAGTTCCGGTGGCAGGCTGGCCAGTGCGGGGCCCATGCTGTGGGTCGTCTACGCGGTCTGCGGCGTGTTCGTGTTCTTCATCCTGCGCGCGCTGGGCGAGCTGGTGCTGCACCGCCCCACCTCCGGTTCGTTCGTCTCCTACGCACGCGAATTCCTCGGGGAGAAAGCCGCTTTCGTCGCGGGCTGGATGTACTTCCTGAACTGGTCGATGACCGGCATCGCCGACTCCACGGCCATCGCGCTGTACTTCCACTACTGGCAGCCGATGACCTCGGTACCGCAGTGGGTGCTGGCGCTGATCGCCTTGGTGATCGTGCTGATCGTGAACCTGGTGAGCGTCAAGGCATTCGGTGAGCTGGAGTTCTGGGCCGCGCTGGTGAAGGTGACCGCGCTGTGTGCCTTCCTGGTGATCGGCACGGTGTTCCTGCTGGGGCGCTTAACCATTCGTGGCGAACAGACCGGCCCGTCGATGATCTCCGAGCACGGTGGCATGTTCCCGACCGGCATCCTGCCGCTGGTGCTGGTCACCTCGGGCGTGATCTTCGCCTATGCCGCCGTCGAATTGGTCGGTACGGCGGCGGGGGAGACCAAGGATCCCGAGAAGCTGATGCCGCGGGCGATCAACTCGGTGATCCTGCGGATCGCGGTGTTCTACGTCGGATCGCTGCTGTTGCTCGGACTCCTGCTGCCGTACACGTCCTATCACGCGGGGGAGAGCCCGTTCGTCACGTTCTTCGCCGCGCTCGGCGTGCCCGGCATCGGCTCGCTGATGAATATCGTCGTGCTCACCGCGGCGTTCTCCAGTCTCAACGCCGGCCTGTATTCGACCGGGCGCATTCTGCGTTCGATGTCGATGCGCGGTAGCGCCCCTCGGTTCACCTCGGTGATGAGCAGTCACGGTGTGCCCTACGGCGGGATCCTGCTCACCTTCGGCATCGCGCTGCTCGGGGTGGTGCTCAACGGGTTCGTCCCGGATCAGGCCTTCGAGATCGTCTTGAATGTGGCCTCGCTGGGCATCCTGGCGTCGTGGGCCACCATCGTGCTCTGTCAGCTGCGGATGTGGCACCTGTGGAAGCGGGGGCAGCTCGAGCGGCCCGCGTTCCGGATGATGGGCGCGCCGTACACCGGCTGGGCCACGCTGGCCTTCCTGTGCACGGTGCTGGTCCTGATGGCGATCGACCGCCCGGTCGGGACCTGGACGGTGGCGAGCCTGCTGGTGATCGGGCCCGCGCTGCTGATCGGCTGGCGGTTCTCCCGGGCGCGGGCGGCACAGCAGACCGCTTCGGCCGAATAGACTCACGCGCATGGTGACCGATCGCGATCAGCCCACCGCCGTGCTGCGGTCCGCACGCATCTCCAGCGTGGCGGATCCGCTGATCTCGGGGCTCATCGTCGTGCTGCTGCTGGTCGACGCGCTGATCACCCTGGCCGTCGAAGTGCTGTTCCTGCCGCTGTACATCGGCTCGCTGGCGTTTCCGGTGGTGGCGCTGTTCGCCGCACCCATCAACATCGCGCTGGTCTACGGCATGGAATCGGTGACCGACCGAATCGGCTTCACCTTCGCCCCGATCGTGGTGTGGGTGTTCGGGTTCCTGGTCTGCGCCTCGCGTGGCCCCGGCGGTGACATCATGCTCGGCAGCGACGGCCGCACCCTGTTGCTGTTCGCCTGCGGTGTGCTCGCGCCCGCGGGGTACCTGTACTACCGGTCGAACGTCAGCCGGTAGCTTTCGTCTTCTGCCACGGCCACCGGCCGGTCAGCTCGAGTTCGAGCGAGTAGCTCAGGAACGTCCGCACCAGCACGATCAAGGCCAGCACGCCCACACTGGTGAACGTCGGCGCGATGGCCACCGTGCGGATGATGTCGGCCGCCACCAGGAATTCCAGGCCGAGCAGGATCGCCCGGCCCAGCCCGCGCCGATAGGTGCCGTAGGCGAGCTCGAACTCCTCGTGCCCGGCCAGCTGTCGCAGGAAGCGGACCGTGCCGACGAGCGCGCCGATGACGATAGCCGCGACGCCCGCGGCGTCCAGCACTTTGCCCGCGTTCTCGATAACCTCGGTGAAATGCACGAATCACCCCTAGCGTCAGCGGCACGGCGATCGAATCGAACGCTACGCCGCGTCGCTGTCGCCCGCGTCGCTATCGGGCTCGGCGGGTCTTGCCGGACCTTTCAGCGTGTGCCGAGTCCGCCCGGGGTCACTTCTTCGATCAGCGCCGCGGCCGCAGCGATCGGGATGTCGACCACCAGATAGGCCTTCTTGCCCGCGGCGGTGGCCGCGACGACGGTGGCGAGTCCGGCGCGGCGCTGCCAGAAGGTCTGCCGCACAGTCCACCCGATGATGCCGGGAGCTTCGAGGCAGTCCCGATTGCGATCGAGGCTGCCGCGGCGGGTGATCAGCCAGGTCGGGCCGGTGGTGCCGGGGAGCACGCGGTGGCCGAGGCCGCGATAGCGGTCCTCGGCGAGCAGGGCCATGACGACGGCGAAGACCACCGGGAAGGTCCAGGCCCACGGTGCCAGATGGCCACCCGTGAGCACGACGGCGAGCATGGCGACGACAACGATCCCGACGGGCCACGCGGCGCGGGTGTAGCGGCGACGTCGGGCGGCGGGTCCGTGTCTGCGCAGGTCGACGGTGCCCAGGGCGGAACCGGTGATCGGTTGTGGCGCGGCCGAATCGGCCGATACTTTCGCCTGCGGGCCGCGACGGCTGCGGAGTAGTTCGTCGAGGGTGCGTTCGACGGCGACGCGGGGCGCCTGGGGAAGGATCTTCTGGCGAGGGTTCTCGCCGGTCATGATCATTTCCAGCTGGGCGGCGCGGGCGGCGCGCAGCAGGAGCGGTTCGTTGAGGGTGGCGCCACGGAAGCGGGCGAGGTCGAGGGTGATCTGGCGGGTGGTGAACAGTCCGTGGCGCAGGTGCAGGGTGGTGCCGTTGTCGAGCACGCGCAGGCCGAACCAGGTGGCGAGGTACTGGCCGCACGCGGCGAGGCTCACCAGCGCCAACGTCAGCACGGTCAACCCCGCGATGGTGATCGTGACAATCGCCGCGGTGTCGTCGTCGAGGTGCTGCACGACAGCGCTTTCCGACAGCACGTCGATCACCCCGTACTGCGCGCCGAGCCCCGCGATCGGCGCGACGACAGCCAGTCCGGTCAGCGACAGCGGCGCGTAGCGCACCCACGCCGCCCGCCAGTGCCCGATCTCCACCCCCGACTCGGCGAGCGCGTCAGGGCGCGAAACATGCGGCGCCCCGGCCACATCCACGTGGGCGGGCGCGTGTTGCCCGGTGTGCGAGAGCAATTCGGCCCGCAGCGCCGGGATCTGACTCGTATCGAGCGCGTCGAGCTTGAACTCCTCACCCTTGTCGGTCTGCTTCCCGGTGCCGATCGCCAGCACCGCCAGCCCCAGCACCCGGTGCAGCAGATCGGCTTCCACATCCACCGACCGGATGCGCGGCCTCGGCACCGACAAGGTCCGGCGCGCCACGATTCCACTGCGCAGCTGCACGTGATCGGCGTCGATCCGATACGACGTGGTGAACCAGCGCGCGATGCCGAACGTCGCGACCAGCACCACCGGGATGAGACTCCACAGCGGATTGCCGCTGGTCGTGCCGACGATGATCGAACCGAGCAGCACCGGAATGTATTTCATGATCTCGTTGACCGGATACACCAGCAGCATGCGCGGGTCGAGGCGCTGCCATTCGACGGGCTGGATCACGTCGCGTCCCCGCGGTGCTGCGCGGCGATCGCGGTCAGCCGCAGCACCGTCTCCTCGGCCACCGGCAGGTCGAGCGCACTGATCTTCACCGCTCCGGCCGACGACGCGGTGGTCACGGTGACCGTCGCCAGCCCCAGGATCCGTTCCAGCGGCCCACGCTCGGTGTCCACGGTCTGTACCCGCGAGATCGGCGCGACCCGTGACTCCTGATCCAGCCACCCCACCCGCGTGTACACGGCCTCATCGGTCACCTCCCATCGATGCACCGCGTAGCGCCACACCGGGATCACCACGACGGCGAGCACCGCGAGCACCACGAGCATCAGCCCGGCGAGCACCTGCCAGCCGCGACGGTCCCCGTCGAGCACCGCCCACACCCCGAGCGCGATGAACAACACCACCACGCCGATCGTGTTCTCCAATGCCCACAGCAGCTTGGCCTTGGCACTCGGACGCCAGGCCGGTTCGGCCAGGATGGTGGAACGCGGCAGTGACATGCTGCCCATGGTTCCATGCGCGTGCGACGGTTTCACCCCGTCGGGAATACGCGTGGTCACGGTGGAGGTTGTCGTCGGACAAGGACGACCACGCCGCGCCCGCCGTGGGCCCGTGACCTCACCGACCACACGTCCGGGGAAGAAGTAGCGCATGATCGACGGGGTGACCGATCTTCCGAAGCCGAGCGTTCCGATGTCGCCGCCGAGTCCCGCCGCGATGCGACGGGCCCTGCGCCGAGCCCGCGACGGCGTCACGTTGAACGTCGACGAGGCCACCGTCCTGCTGCATGCCACCGGCGACGACCTCGCCGACCTGTGCGCCAGCGCCGCCAGAGTCCGCGACGCGGGCCTGGAATCGGCGGGCCGCCCACGCACGATCAGCTATTCGCGCAATGTGTTCATCCCGCTCACCAAGCTGTGCCGGGACAAGTGCCATTACTGCACGTTCGTCACCGTGCCCGGCAAGCTGCGCGCCGAGGGCAAGGGCATGTTCCTCGAACCCGACGAGGTGCTCGAGATCGCCCGTCAGGGTGCTGCCCTGGGGTGCAAGGAAGCGCTGTTCACCCTGGGCGACCGGCCGGAGGACCGCTGGCCGGAGGCCGCGCAGTGGCTCGACGAGCGCGGCTACGACTCCACCCTCGACTATCTGCGCGCCGTCTCCATCCTCGTGCTGGAGGAGACCGGCCTGCTGCCGCACCTGAACCCCGGCGTGATGAGCTGGAACGAGATCTCCCGCCTCAAGCCTGTCGCCCAGTCGATGGGCATGATGCTCGAAACCACCGCCACCAGGCTGTTCACCGACAAGGGCGAATGCCACTACGGCAGCCCCGACAAGGATCCGGCGGTCCGGCTGCGCTCGATCACCGACGCGGGCAGGCTCTCGGTGCCCTACACCACCGGCATCCTGGTGGGCATCGGCGAGAATCTCACCGAGCGCGCCGAGTCGATCATGGCGATTCGCAAGCAGCACCGGGAGTTCGGGCACATCCAGGAAGTGATCGTGCAGAACTTCCGCGCCAAGGACGACACCGCCATGCGCGATGTTCCCGATGCGGGCGTGGCGGAGTTCCTGGCGACCGTCGCGGTGACGAGATTGCTGCTGGGCCCCGATGTCCCGGTGCAAGCCCCGCCGAATCTGGTGTCGCACAGTGATTGCCGGGCGCTGATCGACGCCGGCATCGACGATTGGGGTGGGGTGTCGCCGGTGACGGTCGACCACGTCAACCCCGAACGCCCGTGGCCGAATCTGGACACCCTGCGCGAGATCACCGAGGCGGCCGGGTTCACCCTCGTCGAGCGCACCTCCGCGCACCCGAAATACGTTCGCGCGGGCCATCCGTGGATCGATCCCCGGATCGGCGCGCACGTCGACGCGCTCACCGACCCCGCGACGGGCCTGGCCAGGCCCGAGGCCGTGCCGGTCGGCCTGCCGTGGCAGGAACCCGACGAGTCATGGGATTCGGTCGGCCGCGTCGACCTGAACACCGCCATCGACACCGAGGGACGAAATACCGACAGCCGCAGCGATTCCGGGCTCGGTCAGGAAGTCGTCGGCGCGTTCGGCGACTGGGAGACGATTCGCGAACACGCCCGCGACCTGGCCGTCGTCGCGCCGGAGCGGCTCGATTCCGAGGTGCTCGACGCCCTGCGCGCCGCCGAGAAGGACCCGGCGGGTCTCACCGACGATCAGTACCTGGCCCTGGCCACCGCCGACGGCGCGAACATGGAAGCTGTTGCCGCACTGGCCGACTCGTTGCGACGCGAGGTCTCCGGCAACGAGGTCACCTACGTGGTGAACCGCAATATCAACTTCACCAATATCTGCTACACCGGCTGCCGCTTCTGCGCCTTCGCCCAGCGCAAGGGCGACGCGGACGCCTTCACCCTCAGCACCGACGAGGTCGCCGACCGCGCGTGGGAAGCCCATGTCGACGGCGCCACCGAGATCTGCATGCAGGGCGGTATCGACCCCGAACTCCCCGTCACCGGCTACGCCGACCTGGTCCGCGCCATCAAGGCGCGGGTGCCGTCGATGCACGTCCACGCGTTCAGCCCGATGGAGATCGTCAACGGCGCCTCGCGCGGGGGCCAGAGCATCCACGACTGGCTGTCGGCGCTGAAGGAAGCCGGATTGGGCTCGATCCCCGGAACGGCCGCCGAAATCCTCGACGACGAGGTCCGCTGGGTGCTCACCAAGGGCAAACTCCCCACCTCGGCCTGGATCGAGGTCATCACCACCGCGCACAAGCTGGGCATCCCGTCGAGTTCGACGATGATGTACGGACATGTGGACAACCCGAAGCACTGGGTGGGCCACCTGCGGGTGCTGCGCGGCATCCAGGACGAGACGGGCGGCTTCACCGAGTTCGTCCCCCTCCCGTTCGTCCACCAGAGCGCACCGCTCTACCTCGCAGGCGCGGCCCGGCCCGGCCCCACCAACCGCGACAACCGCGCGGTCCACGCGCTGGCCCGGATCATGCTGCACGGCCGCATCCACAACATCCAGACCAGCTGGGTGAAACTGGGTACCCTCGGTACCCAGGCCATGCTCACCGGTGGCGCCAACGATCTGGGTGGCACGCTGATGGAGGAGACCATCTCCCGGATGGCCGGTTCCCAGCACGGTTCGGCGAAAACCGTCGCCGAGCTCACCGAGATCGCGGCGGGCATCGACCGTCCGGTCCGCGAACGCACCACCACCTACGGAGTGGTCGAGGCCAAACCGGCACCGTTGCCATTGGCTATCGGATGATTGTCAGTGTGAGTTAGGGCAGGCTGACCTGGGAGTAATGTGGGCGGTCGGGATAGTGTTTCGTGGGCGGAGTAACCCCGCAGGTGAGGACAGACTAGGAGAACGGCAGTGCCGTACATCATCGCTGAACCGTGCGTTGACGTGAAGGACAAGGCGTGCATCGAGGAATGCCCCGTGGATTGCATCTACGAGGGTGGTCGCATGCTCTACATCCAACCCGACGAGTGCGTGGACTGTGGTGCGTGTGAGCCGGTCTGCCCCGTGGAGGCGATCTTCTACGAGGACGACACTCCGGATCAGTGGAGCGGTTACATCAACGCCAACGTCGACTTCTTCAACGAGCTGGGATCCCCCGGTGGCGCGACCAAGGTCGGTGTGGTCGATTTCGACCCCGCCTTCATCAAGGCGCTGCCCCCGATGGCCGAAGAGTGAGCGCAGGGGTGCCCACCCAGAGCCGGAAGGGCCGGGTGAGCGGCCTGCTGCCCGATTTTCCCTGGGACACCATCGCGGCGGTCAAACAGAAGGCGGCCACCCACCCCGGTGGCCTCGTCGATCTGTCCGTGGGTACACCGGTGGACCCGGTCGATCCGCTGATCCGCGCGGCCCTGGGCTCGGTGGCGGCCGTTCCCGGCTATCCGACCACGCACGGCACCCCTGAGCTGCGCTCCGCCGCTGTCGCCGCGTTGGCGCGCCGGTTCGGTGTCACCGGCGTCGACCCGGCGGCGGTGCTGCCGGTGCTCGGCACGAAAGAGCTCATCGCCGGGCTGCCGCGACTGCTCGGTATCGGCGCCGACGATCTGGTGGTGATCCCCGAGATCGCCTATCCGACCTATGAGGTCGGCGCGCTGCTGGCGGGCGCGAAGCCTTGGCGCGCAGACGGTCTCACTCAGGTCGGCCCGCAGAATCCGGCGCTGATCTTCGTGAACTCGCCCTCGAACCCCACCGGCAAGGTGCTGCCCGTCGAGCACCTGCGCAAGGTGGTGGCGTTCGCGCGCGAGCGCGGCGCGATCGTCGCGTCCGACGAGTGCTACCTGGGCCTGACCTGGGAGGGCGAGGCCGTCTCGATCCTCGACCCGCGCGTCTGCGATGGTGACCACACCGGTCTGCTGGCCATCCATTCCCTGTCGAAGACCTCGAATCTGGCCAGCTACCGTGCCGGTTTCCTCGCCGGCGACCCGGAACTGGTGGCCGAACTGCTCGAGGTGCGCAAGCACTCCGGCATGATCATGCCGTTCCCGATCCAGGCCGCGATGACCGCCGCGCTCAGCGACGACGTGCACGAGGCCGAGCAGCGTGAGCGTTACCGCGCCCGTCGCGAGATCCTGCGAAAAGCTTTGACGCAGGCGGGTTTCCGCATCGACTTCTCCGAAGCCGGTCTGTACCTGTGGGTTACCCGCGGCGAGCCCTGCCGCGTCACCCTGGACTGGCTCGCCGAACGCGGAATCCTCGCCGCTCCCGGCGATTTCTACGGCCCCCGTTCGCCCGAGCACGTGCGTATCGCCCTCACCGCCACCGACGAACGCATCGCCGAAGCGGCCGCACGCCTGTCCTGAACACCGTCTCCGCACGAACCGCTGGGTAGATCGCGCCCAGCGGTTCGCGCTGTCCCCGGCGGCCGATATCGTGTGGAGCACAGGGGCGGTAGCTGTCCTGCACAAGATCGAGAGGCACAGCGGAATGCGCGGGGTGGAGTTCAGTGCGGGCACGGTCTTTGCGGGGTACCGGATCGACCGGCTGCTGGGCCGGGGCGGAATGGGCACCGTGTACCTCGCGGCGCATCCGCGCCTGCCTCGGCAGGTGGCACTGAAACTGCTCGATCGCGAACTGTATTCCGACGACGAGGTCCGTGGGCGGTTCGAGCGGGAGGCGGACGTGTCCGCCCATCTCGATCATCCCGGCATCGTCTCGGTGCTCGACCGTGGCGTCGAAGACGGCCTGATGTGGATCTCCATGCAGTACGTCGACGGCCGCGACGCCTCGGTGTTCCGTGGCGAGCCGCTTGATCCGGCGCGGGCGATCGGGATCATCGCGCAGACCGCCGAGGCACTGGACTACGCCCATGATCGCGGTGTGCTGCACCGAGATGTGAAGCCCGCCAACATCTTGCTGGCCCCCAGCCGCTCCGGCGACCGTGTCCTGCTCACCGATTTCGGTATCGCGCGGCTGCGCGGCGACGCCCGCCAGCTCACCCGCACCGGAGCCTTTCTCGCCACCCTCGCCTACGCGTCGCCCGAACAACTCTCGGGCGCCCCGGTCGACCACCGCTGCGACCAGTACTCGCTCGGCTGCACTCTGTTCACGCTGCTCACCGGCCAAAGCCCCTTTCCCGCGGACAATCCCGGGGCGGTGGTCGCCGCCCACCTCACCAAGCCGGTGCCGCGCGCGTCCGCGATGATCGACGACCTGCCACCCGGAATCGACGCGGTCATCGCGCGGGTCATGGCGAAGGAACCTGCCGAAAGATTCGACAGCTGTGTGGAATTCGCGCAGGCGGCGACGGCGGCGCTGCTCCGCACCGATCTCGTGTCGCCGGGTGTCGGCAGTTTCGGGCCACCGCGTGTTCGGGAAGTCGGCAGCGCGGCAAGCGGTTCCGCTTCTGGGTCGCAAGCGCCTCGCCCTTCCGATCGGGAAGTGTGGTCTGCGGATCCTGCGGCGAATTCGCTGAACCCGACTCTGGTGAGTTCACCGTCTGCCTCCGTGCCGCGGCAGGCCGTAGATCGCGGCGGGGCGCAGGTCGACCGTGCGCGGCCACAGCGGGCGGTTTCCTCGCGGTGGCGGGTACTCGCGGTGAGTCTGCTCGTGCTGGCGGTGGTCGCCGGGGTCGGGGTGATCGGCGTCGGTGCGATCTATTGGAAGTTCGTGCGCCCGAATCGAGTTCCGCCGCCGCCCACCTGGGGTGCGCACGCGTCGGTGGCCTCGGGATTCACCGACTTGATCCCGTCGGGACCCGCCGGGCGCGGCTGGCGGGAGGCGAACTGTTCGGCGACTCCGTCGCTGGTCGTGCTGCCGGGCGACCCGGCGCCGCTCCAGCAGATCACCTGCACGGACGCCGACGGTCTCATCGCGTGGTACACCGAGTACCCCTCCGCCGCCGACGCCGATGTCTACCTGCTGCGGCACACCACCGAGGACCTCACGCGCGAACTGCACCACACCAGCCTCGCCGCCTACCGGCCACGCGACCCCGCCGCACCGTTCACTCTCGCGGCGAGGGAGCGCGGCAACGTCTTCAGCGCGAACTCGGTGGTGGAGGTGTCGTGGCCGGGCCACACCTTCGAGGAGACCCGCGACGACTGGTGGCAGCAAGCCCCGTTCTGATGCGGGCGGTGCTGTCGCACCATGAACTGCTGTCAGTACGCCCCGGCCAGCCGAAGGATCAGCGCGGGCAGGGCGTCGAGCACATCGGCGGACTGGTCGGCCGGGGTGCCGTAGGTGTGCGCGGCGACCGAGAAGCTGGGCCCGAAGGATGCGGAAGCCACCTCGGGGGCACCCACATCCGACCATCCCCACTTGCTGCCGTGTACCCCGGGCAGCTGGGCGGTGCCCCAGTTCTGGGGAGTGCCGTCGGCGGCGGTGTTGCTCGCGCCCGCCATCCACTCGAAGATCGGCGAACCCGGGTCGGTGCGCTGCTTGGCGGCCAGGAAGTCGGTGATGTCGGCGGTGCTGGTGCTCGACCGCCCCCAGTCGGCGGTGCCGTGCGTCCCGCGCAATCCGTATTCGCCCGCGGTCGCTTCGATCGCTTGCGGATATTTGCCGGCGAGTTGGGTGGCGGCGCCGTCGTCGGAGTCACGGATCATCCGTTCCGACAGCGCGCGGTCCTGCGGCGAACCGTCGCCGTGGCGCAGCGCGTAATCGGCGATGTAGAGCTTCGACATCGACAGCGCCGCCCGCGATTCGTGCTCGTTGGCGGTGCCCCAGGCGAATCCGCCCGGCATCCGCAGCGACATGGCGGTTCGCGGCGGCACCGTCGCCGGGTCCTCGTCGGCGTGGGCGGCGGGCGCGGCCGCCATGAGGCCGACGGCGACCGCCGCCGCACACCATGTCACTGTCCGAATGCTCACGAACGTCCTCCGATTCCGCGCGACGCGTTGCGATCGTGGGGAATGAAACCCGAACGCCGCAGGTCGGCGTGGGAGGCGCGCGGCAATGCCGATCAGATCAGCGGCTTGCCGCGCCGGTTGCGGCGGCGCATGTCGACGAGGGCGACGTTGAAGGGGAAGTTGCGCAGGGGACGTGGCAGGCGGCCCGTCACCGTGCCGGTGGTGCGCATCAGGCGGTTGAGTTTGCGCTCGTCGGCGGGGCTCCACGACAGGCCGAGTTCGTCTCGGAGGTGTTGGGGGAGTAGGCCGGTGGTGAACCAGCGGTGGAAGCGGGCGAAGGGC
Source organism: Nocardia sp. NPDC055050 (assembly GCF_053608345.1). NCBI lineage: Bacteria > Bacillati > Actinomycetota > Actinomycetes > Mycobacteriales > Nocardiaceae > Nocardia > Nocardia sp. NPDC055050. Next base: position 39,341 of record NZ_JBSGVG010000044.1, on the reverse strand, counting down.
AGGCGCAGGGGCGGGCTCACCATCTTCAGGTCGAGCAGGTCGTCGAAGTAGGCCTTGATCGTGGTGTCGATGCTGGTGAGCTTCAGATGCTCGGACCAGTAGGCATCGAACGCGGCGCGATCGGCGGGCCACATCTCGCGGGGCACCTGGAGGGTGGTGCCGAGGTAGTGGGCGTAGTCGTAGAAGGTGTCGGCGACGGCGTCGTCGACGGGGCCGTAGAGGCGACGCATCACGTCGACCGAGCCCCAGTACAGGCACGCGGCCACCCACAGCTGCAAGTTCTTGTCGAAGGCGTTGTACTTCACGGGGCTGTCGGCGGTGGAGTGGACGTGGCGGTGCGCGCCGTTGATGGCGGTGCGGAAGGCCTCGCGGTCCGCGTCGGTGCCCATCAGCGCCACCGACAGGTAGGTGGTTCGGGTGCGCTTCACCGGGTGCTTCATGATGCTGCCGCTGTGCACCGTCGATTCGGCGACGCCGTAGCCGACGGGGGCCAGGCTGAGCTGCATGATCACATTGGCGGTCGCGCCGTAGAAGGCCGCGGAACCGTTGACGTAGTCGCGGATGTCGAAGGGCGCCGGTTCGGACCGCTGCGAACGCGAGCGCGACAGGATGGTCATCGTTGACCCCGTTTTCGTCGAAGAGAGCGTGAGAGACTTATACATTTAATGTCTCACCACGGTGTCGGAGTGTCAACGACGGCGGCGGCACCCACCGAATCGCGTCACGTTAGCGTTGACGGATGCCCTATGGTCCGCCGCTGCTGCTCGCCTCGCTGAATCCGGCCGCCGTCGCCGCCGGGGATGACATTCCCGACGCCGTCACCATCGATGATGCCACCGTCTCGCGCAGCGATCTGCTGGGTTCGGCAACATCGGTGGCGGAACGCATCGCTCGCGCCGACCGGGTCGCGGTGCTGGCCGAACCCACTCTGCGAACCGTGATCGCCGTGGTCGGCTGCCTGATCGCGGGGGTGACCGTGGTTCCGGTGCCGCCGGACTCGGGCGCCGCCGAACGCGAGCACATCCTGCGCGATTCGGGCGCGCAGGCCTGGCTCGGCCCGGCGCCGGAGGGTACGGACCTGCCGGTGGTACCGGTGCGGCTGCACGCACGGTCCTGGCACACCTATCCCGAACCGGATCCGGCCGCGATCGCCTTCATCCTCTACACCTCGGGAACCACCGGGGCGCCCAAGGGCGTGATGCTCAGCCGCGGCGCGATCGCAGCCGGGCTCGACGCGCTGGCCGAGGCGTGGGCGTGGACGTGGAAAGACACACTGGTGCACGGGCTTCCGCTGTTCCACGTGCACGGGCTGATCCTCGGGCTGCTCGGGCCGCTGCGGGTCGGCAGTCCGGTGATCCACACCGGCAAGCCGACGCCGGAGGCCTACGCGGCCGCGGGCGGCAGTCTGTACTTCGGGGTGCCGACGGTGTGGTCACGCGTGGTCGAGCGGCCCGAACTGGCCAAGGAGCTGAGTGGGGCGCGGCTGCTCGTCTCGGGCAGCGCGCCGCTGCCGGTGCCGGTGTTCGAGAAGCTGGCCGAGCTCACCGGGCAGGCGCCGGTGGAGCGGTACGGAATGAGCGAAACCATGATCACGCTGTCCACCCGGGCCGACGGCGAGCGCAGGCCCGGCTGGGTCGGCACGCCGGTGCGCGGGGTGCAGACCAGGCTGCGCGACGAAGCGGGCGAGCCCGTTCCGCACGACGGCGCGAGCATCGGCGGCCTGCAGGTGCGCGGACCGATGCTGTTCGGCGGGTATCTGAACCGGCCGGAGGCCACCGCGCGGGACTGGACCGAGGACGGGTGGTTCCGCACCGGCGATGTGGCCGTCATCGATGGCGACGGGTTCCATCGCATCGTCGGGCGCGAGTCGATCGACCTCATCAAATCCGGTGGTTACCGCATCGGCGCGGGGGAGATCGAGACCGCGCTGCTCGGGCATCCGGCGGTCGTCGAGGTTGCCGTGGTCGGGCTGCCCGACGACGACCTCGGGCAGCGGATCGTGGCCTTCGTCGTCGCGCGCGACGGGAGTTCCGACGCGCTCGGCGTCGAGCTCACCGCCTATGTGGGCGAACAGCTTTCGGCCCACAAGCGGCCACGGGAGGTTCGCTTCGTCGACGCGCTCCCGCGCAACGCGATGGGCAAGGTGCAGAAGAAGCTGCTCGACTGAGGCTGTCCGGCACCGGGATTCACGCAGTTCGTTCGGTACTTCCGCGAGCGCTCATCCGGCGGATCGGCCCGATCAACGCGTGATAGATCGGCCGGACCACCCTGCCCGGCAGGTATCGATGGCGCTCTTCCGCCCAGACGCGCGCCCTGCGGTGCCCCGCGAGCGGTGACCACTTGTCCGGGTCGACGGGCTGCGCGGTGTGGAATTCGATGCGGCACAGGTGTTTCGTGTTGACGAACCCGTATTGGCCAGGACTCACCAGCCGGATCGGCGCGCCGTGGTCGCTGGTGAGTGGCTGTCCGTCGAGTCGGTCGGCGATGAGCACGTCATCGGCCATGGCGTCGGCGAGTAGCGCGACCGATCGATACCCGTCGAGTCCTTCGAAGACGACATGGCTGATCGAGCTACCCGGCGCGAGCAGCGGTTCGACGCGCGTGCGATAGAGCGTGGCGAACGGGACGCCCGCCCACCGCAGGTCGGTGGCGGACCAGCCGGCCACGCAGTGGAAGTCGGCCCGCACCTGCACGCGCGGTAGCTCGGCGAGGTCCGCCAGGGTGAGCGTGAGCGGTTCCGTCAGCGCCCCGCCGATCTCGATCACCGGGTTCGCGGGAATCGGCGGCGGTGGGTGATGGAGATGTGTGCCGAAACGGGGGAAGCCGGCGATCGCGCGTTGACCAGGGGGAAGTGTCATGTCGAACCTCCAGTTATACGGTGCCGTATATTTGACAGCCTAGCGCGCGGACGCTGTGAGGTCGAGGGGTGAGGCCCGCTCGCGGCTGTGTGCTCGCCCCCTCCCCCCGGCGACCCTTGACCTCGACCGCACTCGAGGTTTTAGCGTCGGTGCATGAGCACAACGCTGACATCGGAACACCTCGCTTACCTGTCGACCCAGCAGCTCGGGCGTCTGGCGACGGTCCGCCGCGACGGCACCCCGCAGAACAATCCGGTCGGCTTCCGCTACAACGCCGAACTCGGCACCATCGACATCGCGGGCTGGAACCTGGCCGCCTCCAAGAAGTTCCGCAATCTCGCCGACAACGCACAGGTGGCCTTCGTCGTCGACGACATCGCCTCGGTGCGCCCGTGGCGGGTGCGCTGCCTCGAGATCCGCGGCACCGCCGAGGCGCTGACCGGGGTCGAGTCCTACCTCGGTGATCAGTCCGACGCGCTCATCCGGATCCACCCCGACCGGGTGATCGCCTTCGGCCTCAGTCCGGAACCCGCACAGCACTGAGCTTTTCGGGGTTGCGCATGGAGTAGATCGCGGTGACCCGGCCGTTGGTGACCTCGATGGAAGTCACCTGGTCGAGCACGCCGTCGACGGTCGCCAGGATCGTGGGCATCGCGTTGTAGATGCCGAGGTGCGCGCCCAGGACACCGAGCCGCTGCCCCTTGGCGAGCAAGCCGATGACCAGCCTGGCCACCTTGTCCTGGCCGTGTACCGGCCTGCGCACCGCGTTCACCACACCACCGCCGTCGCCGAGGAACACCACCTCGGGGGCGAGTACGTCCATCAGTGCTTGCACATTGCCGGTGGCGGCCGCGATCGAGAACTTCTCGACCACCGACTGGGCCTGCGCGGGAGTGGCGACGGCGGTGTGGCGTGCGGCGTGCACCCGGTTGCGGGCGCGCTGATTCAGCTGCCGCACAGCGGCTTCGGATTTGTCCACCGCCGCCGCGATCTCCGGATAATCGAACGCGAACACCTCGCGCAGCACGAACACCGCCCGCTGCACCGGCGTGAGCGTTTCCAGCACGAGCAGCATCGCGGTGGTCACAGCCTCGCCGGTCAGCACGTGCTCGACCCCGCCGTCCGCCTCGGTGGCCAGGGGTTCGGGCAGCCACGGCCCGATGTACTCCTCGCGTCTGCGGGCGGTGGAGCGCAGCACACCCAGCGCCTGCCGGGTGACGATCTGTGCGAGGTAGGCGCGCGGATTGTCGACCAGGGTGCGGTCGACCTCGCACCAGCGCAGGTAGCTGTCGTGCAGGACGTCCTCGGTGTCGACCACCGAGCCCAGGATCTCGTAGGCGATCGAGAACAGCAGCCGCCGGTTCTCGGTGAAGGTGTCGACGTGTGCCCGGATCACCGTTTCGGGCCGTTGATCCACACGCTGTTGCCGGTGCGGGAGGCGTAGGCGGCATAGCGGCTGATGCGTTCCTTGGTGAACGCCGCGACGGGTCCGCTGACGTAGAGCCGCTGGGCGGTGTCTCGGCGGTCGGTCGTCTGCAGCACTCCGTCGCGCCTGCCCAGGCTCATGCCCTGCCCGCCGTAGCCCATCGAAAATGGCTGCGGTTCCCGTCCTTTGATCATCCTGGCCAGCGTATCGGCCGCGTGTGCGCCCTGGGGAGCCGCGGTGGCGCAGGCCATGCGCATACCGGGGACGGCGGCGCAGTCGCCGACGACGAAGACGCGCGGGTCGGTGACGCTGCGCAAGGAAGCGTCGACCAGGGCTCGGCCGTCGACGTCCACCGCGAGTCCGCTGCGGGCGGCCAGTTCGGGCACCGCGGAGATGATCGCCCAGAGGGTGAGGTCGGAACGCAGTTCGGTGCCCGAGTCGAGTCGCAGGGTCGTCCCGTCGATCTCGGCGATCTGGTCGGCCACGATCTCCACGTTCAACCGGGCCAGTGTGGTGCGGATGTGCCGCTGCGCGCCGGCCGACAGCGCGGCGGCGACGGTCCCGCTCACCAATCGGACGCGCAGGTCGGGCCGGGCTTCGGCGACCTCGGCCGTGGTCTCGATCCCGGTCAGCCCACCCCCGATCACCGTGACGATCCCGCCGGACGGCAGCGCCTCGAGCGCGATTCGTGCCTGCTCGGCGCCTTCCCATGTGCCGACCGGGATCGCGCCGGGTAGCGGGTTCGCGATGCTGCCCGCCGCGAGGACGGCGTGATCGAAGTCCAGGCTCCGGCTGTCGTCGAGGGTGACGACACCGTCGCCGATCTTGTCCACGCTCGCGGTCTCGATCGCGATCGGGTCCCTGAGCATCTCGGTGAGCGGCCGGGCCGCGGTCCCGCTGCCCGCGAGCTGTTCGTGCAATCGCACCCGCTCGATGAAGACGCCGCGCGGATTGATCACGGTGATGCGGGCATCGGGGGCCTTGCGCTGCAGGCGGTTCGCCGCGACAGTACCCGCGTATCCTGCGCCGATAACCACGATGTTCATCTGTGCCTCCTGCCATGGGAACTGTGTGCTCAACCATGGGATGCGGCGAGGCCCTCGTTTGTGACAGTGATCCGCATCACGGCGAAAAGGCCCCGTACTCCGCAGAAGTACGAGGCCTTTCCCTATCGCGAGGTCAGATCAGGGCTGACCGGTCGCGAACGCGATCACGGCATCCAGGAATTCCTGGCCACCCATCACGTAGCCGCCGATGACCATGCCCGCCGGGATGGTGAACAGCCACAGGAACGGGAAGAACGCGCCGATGACGCCGCCGATGACGACGCCGGGCAGGTTCTTGTTGACCTGCTCCATGAGCCGGTCGTAGGAGCTGATGTCCTTCAGTTCCGCGATGTTGCTCAGTTTCGCGGAATCCTCGGGCGCCATGGTCGAGGTCAGCTTGACGGTGCGGCCGTCCTCGCTGATCTGCTGGTTCACGGCGATCGGCAGGCCCGCGACCTCGGAGCGCAGCGGCGCCTGGTCGACGATCGCGCCGTCGGTGGCCTTCAGCAGCACCGAGGCGCCGTCGGCGGCGAGCTCGAACTTGCCGCTGTCGACCGCCCAGGTGACGGTCTTGTCAGCGGGCGAGACCGTGGTCTGGTAGTTGATTCCGTGCGTCACGCCAGAAGTCACGCCCCCCGAAGCCACTACAGCGGGCTGCTCGGTGGCCACCGCGGGCGCACCGTGAGCAGTGGCCGCGGTAATCCCCACCGCAGCGACTGCCATGAAAACAGCAGTAGTGATCTTTCCGAACTTCATTCTTGTAATCCCTCCGCTTTTTCGCCGTCCTGATCGGACCAGCGAAACGAAGGTTAGCGTGCGAAATTGCTTGTCGCACATTCGGGTTCATCGTCATGAAACCGCAATATTTGCTGAATTGTTTCTGGTGCCGCGAATTGCCGGGCCGCTCGGCCCGGCAATTCGAGGAGATCAATCGTTGGCGTGCAATGCGGCGTTCAGTTCGACGCCGGTGCCCTTACGCGGCACGACCTCGACGGCGCCGGTGGTGGAATTGCGACGGAACAGCAGATTGTCCTGACCCGACAGGCTCGCGGCCTTGACGACGGTGCCGTCGGGTCCGGTGACCTTGGTGCCCGCGGTGACGTAGAGGCCGGCCTCGATCACGCAATCGTTGCCGAGGGAGATGCCGACACCCGCGTTGGCGCCGAGCAGCGAACGCTCGCCGACCGAGATGACCTGGGTGCCGCCGCCGGACAGGGTGCCCATGATGGAGGCGCCGCCGCCCACATCGGAGCCGTCGCCGACCACGACGCCCGCCGAGATACGGCCCTCGACCATCGAGTTGCCGAGGGTGCCCGCGTTGAAGTTGACGAAGCCCTCGTGCATGACGGTGGTGCCCGCGGCCAGGTGTGCGCCGAGCCGAACCCGGTCGGCGTCGCCGATGCGTACACCGGCGGGGACCACGTAGTCGACCAGGCGGGGGAACTTGTCGACGCTGAGCACCGTTACCGGGCCGCGGGCGCGCAGCTTCAGGCGGGTCTGCTCGAAGCCGTCGACCGCGCACGGGCCGTGGTTGGTCCACACGACATTGCTGAGCAGGCCGAACTGGCCGTCGAGGTTCAGGCCGTGCGGTCGCACGAGGCGGTGCGAGAGCAGGTGCAGACGCAGGTAGACGTCGTGCGCGTCGACCGGGGCGGCCGACAGGTCCGCGATCGTGGTGCGCACCGCGATCACCTCGACCCCACGCGCCGCGTCCACGCCGAGGAGTTCGGCGAACTCGGGCACGTCGGCGGCGTCGAGGCGCTGGGAGCCGGTCTCGGTGAACTCGCCCAGCGCGGGGCTGGGGTACCAGGTATCGAGGACGGTTCCGTCCGAGGTCACATTGGCGATACCGACTGCAGTTGCTCCCTGAATACTCACGGACGCCATTTTGCCCGTTGCGGCCGGTGCGGTGTGCCGCGGGCCCTGTGCGTTCGACCACGCGGTCTGCTTCGCCCGGATCTCCGGGATCGGGGCGCACCCGTACTACTGTCGAAGATGTGACTCTCGATTTGCGTGCCGACCCGATCAAGTTGACCGCCGCCCTCGTCGACGTGCCGAGTGTGTCGCGTGACGAGGCCAAGATCGCGGATCTGGTCGAGCAGGCGTTACGGGAGCAGACCGCCGGGTTCGAGATTCTGCGGCACGGAAACGTGGTGCTGGCGCGCACGCGGCGCGGGCTGCCGACGCGGGTGATCCTGGCGGGTCATCTGGATACCGTGCCGATCGCGGACAATGTGCCGAGCCGACCCGACGAAGTCGACGGTGAAGCGGTGCTGTTCGGTTGTGGCACAGTCGATATGAAGTCCGGCGATGCGGTATTCCTGCACCTGGCCGCCACGATCGCCGATCCGGCCCATGATTTGACGCTGATCTTCTACGACGGCGAGGAGATCGCCGCGGAGTTCAACGGCCTCGGGCACATCGAGCGGGAATTGCCGGAATGGCTCGAAGGCGATCTGGCGATTCTCGGTGAGCCCTCGGCGGGTTGGATCGAGGCAGGCTGCCAGGGCACGTTGCGGGTGCGCTTGACCACCGCGGGTGTGCGCGCGCATTCGGCGCGAGCGTGGCTGGGGGAGAACGCGATTCATGGTCTCGCGCCCGTGCTGGCGCGGTTGTCGGCCTACGAGGCGCGCGAAGTCGATATCGACGGTTGCGTGTACCGCGAGGGGCTGTCGGCCGTGCGGGTCTCGGGTGGGGTCGCGGGCAATGTGGTGCCCGATGTCGCCGAGGTGGATGTGAACTTCCGTTTCGCCCCCGATCGCAGCGTCGAGCAGGCCGTCGCGCATGTCCGCGAGGTCTTCGACGGACTCGATGTCGCCTTCGAGGTCACCGATTCCTCGCCCGGCGCCCTCCCCGGCCTGACCGCACCGGCCGCTCGCACCCTCATCGACTCCGTCAACGCGCACGGCGGGGGCGGCGTGCGCGCCAAGTACGGCTGGACCGACGTGTCCCGCTTCGCCGCCCGCGGTATCCCCGCCGTCAACTTCGGCCCCGGCGATCCCAACCTGGCCCACAAACGTGACGAGCACGTCCCGCTCAGCCAGATCACCGCCGTCACCGCGATGCTGCGGACCTACCTGTCGAAGCCCTAGCCGCTCACCAACCGCCGGTGAACAGGGCCGCCAGACCGGGGACCGGGTCCGACGCGTTGGTGGTGTTCGCGACGGCGACGACGACCATGCTCAGCGCGAGCACGGCCGAGAAGGTGCCGAACACGGCGAGGACGCGGCGAGAGCGCCGGTCGGCGGACCAGACGGCGGCACGCCACAGGAAGGCGCACACCCCGACGAGCGAAACGGCGGTGACGGCGGCGAGCGCGGCCATCGCGACGTGATAGCGAGCGAACTCCTCGATCATCACATCCAGCGGGGGTGTTCGGGTGCCGTCGGCCAACCGCTGGTCGACCTGGGCGAGGACCGTGGCGGGCTCGTCGCCCGGCAGTAAGGGAAACAGCGAGGCGAAGGGCGTCAGCGCGCCCTGCGCGTTCGCGAGCACCAGCACCAGCGAGCACAGCGCCAGCACCGCGGCGGCGCCACCCGATGCCGCGAGCGTCACCCGCTGACCGCGTCCGGCCGCACCCGCCGCGAGGAACGCCCGCCAGAGCAGCACCGCCAGCGCGACGAGCACGGCCAGCAGCATCGCCGCGAGCACGGCTTTGGCGAGGTGATAGCGGAACCAGTAGTCGACCACCGTCGTGAGCTCGGCGGGGAAGTCCCGGGTTCCGGCCTGCCAGTACTCGGCGAAGGCCGTGCGCAATGCTCGCCGCAGATCGCTCTCGTCACCGAAGCCGGCGCCCGTACCGTTCGCCAGCAGGCGCGGCGCGACGACGAACGCGGCGATCAACGCACCGGCCAGGGCGACCAGCACCGCGAGAACGCGACCGGAACGCGCCGGAACTGCAAGCGACACAGAGAATCCTTCGGCTCGATCGAGTGCGCGGGGTGGCCGTGGCCCGGCCGATCCGCCAACTGCGCGCCCGTGCCCGGAATCCAACACAGTAGGTTGGGTTCATGTCTACCGATTCCGCTGATGAACAGGTTGGGAAGGCCAAGCCGAAGTTCCGTGGGCCGGTGATGTTCCGCCGGGAGCGCAAGCCCGGCGTGCGGACCGCCGACCGGAACCTGCTCGACACGCGGCAGGACAGCGAGTGGGTGCACACCGACCCGTGGCGGGTGCTGCGGATCCAGGCCGAGTTCGTCGAGGGTTTCGGTGCGCTCGCGGAGATTCCGCGCGCGGTGACGGTGTTCGGCTCGGCGCGTACGGGTTCCGATCATCCCGAGTACGTGGCGGGCAAGGCGATCGGCACCGCGCTCAGCGAAGCCGGTTTCGCGGTGATCACCGGTGGCGGGCCCGGCGCGATGGAAGCGGCCAACCGTGGCTGCTCGGAGGCGGGCGGCTACTCGATCGGACTCGGCATCGAGCTGCCGTTCGAGCAGGGGCTCAACAACTGGGTGGATCTGGGGATCAACTTCCGGTACTTCTTCGTCCGCAAGACGATGTTCGTGAAGTACTCCCAGGCCTTCGTCTGCCTGCCCGGTGGCTTCGGCACCCTCGACGAATTGTTCGAGGCGCTCACGCTGGTGCAGACCCGCAAGATCACCCGGTTCCCGATCATCCTGTTCGGGGTCGACTACTGGTCGGGCCTGGTCGACTGGTTGCGTAGTTCGCTGGCGGGCTCGGGCAAGATCTCGCCCGAGGATCTCGATCTGATCCAGCTCACCGACAGCGTCGACGAGGTCGTGCGGATCATCCAGGGCGAGACCGGCGACCACGCGAACATCGAACGTCTCGGCACCGAGGATCAATGGTGAGCTATTCCGTCTGTGTCTACTGCTCCGCCAGCACCACTGATCCCGATCTGATCAGCCTCGCCGCGCGAGTCGGCACCGAAATCGCCCGGCGCGGGTGGCAATTGGTCTCCGGCGGTGGTCATGTGTCGATGATGGGCGCGGTCGCGACCGCGGCGAGGGCCGGTGGCGCGCACACCATCGGCGTGATTCCGAAACACCTGGTGCACAAGGAAGTCGCCGATGTCGACGCCGACGAACTGCTCGTCACCGACACCATGCGCCAGCGCAAACAGCTGATGGAAGCGCGCGCCGACGCGTTCCTCACCCTGCCGGGCGGCATCGGGACACTCGAGGAGCTGTTCGAGACCTGGACCGGCGGCTACCTCGGCGAGCACGCCAAACCCGTGGTCCTGCTGAACGCGAACGGCTTCTACGACGGCCTGTTCCGCTGGATCGATGAACTGTCCGAACGCACAATTGTGCCCAGGCAGGCGCGTGAGCGCCTCGTCGTGGCCACCGACCTGCCCACCGCGTTCGCCGCGCTCGAACCGGCAGCCCAGTAGGAGAGATCGACGTGAGCACAGACGCCCGCGACACGGTAAGCGTGTTCGACTTGGCCAAAGCCCTGCCCGCAATGGCACTCGACGCCCCCGGCATGCTGCGCAACGCGCGCGGAATGCTGGTGGGGCCCAAGGACAAAGCCTCCATCGGCCTGTACTTCCAGCGGGTCGCGCACCGCAGACCCGATCGGGTGTTCCTGCGTTTCGAGGGCCGCTCCTACACCTATCGCGCCGCCAACGGTGAGGTGAACCGTTACGCCGCGGTGCTGTCCGCGCGCGCGGTTTCCCGCGGCGATGTGGTCGGTGTGCTGATGACCAACCGGCCCGAGACCTTGTTCACGGTACTGGCGGTGCTCAAACTCGGCGCCACGGTCGGTCTGCTCAACTACAACCAGCGCGATCAGGTCCTCGCCCACAGCATCGGACTGCTCGGCAGCGTGCTCAACATCGTCGGCGAGGAGTGCGCCGAGGCGCTGGAATCGCTGCCCGAGCCCGCGGCGAACGTGCTCCCCGCCGAGGAACTGGCCGAATCCGCCCGCACCGCGGCCGATTCCGATCCTGCCGTGTGTGCGCGGGTGCGGGCGGGGGAGCGGGCGTTCCTGATCTTCACCTCCGGCACCACCGGCCTGCCGAAGGCCAGCGTGATGACCCATCAGCGCTGGACCAAGAGCATGTCCGGGCTCGGCGGGCTCGGTGTCCGGTTGCGTGCCGACGACGGGCTGTACTGCTGCCTGCCGCTCTATCACAACAACGCGCTCACGGTCGCGCTGTCGGCGGTGCTCGCGGGCGAATCGACCTATGTGCTCAGCCGCAAGTTCTCGGCGTCGGGGTTCTGGGACGAGATCGCGCGCGAACGGGCCACCGCGTTCATCTACATCGGTGAGCTGTGCCGGTACCTGATCAACCAGCCGGTGCGGCCCGCCGAGCGGGGCAACCGGGTCCGGCTGGCCGTCGGCAACGGGCTGCGGCCCGAACTGTGGGACGAGTTCCGTCGCCGGTTCGGGATCAGCCGGGTGGTCGAGTTCTACGGGTCCAGCGAGGCGCCGCTGGCGTTCGTCAACGCGTTCGGCGTCGACCGGACCGCCGGGCTGTGCCCGCTGCCGTACGCGGTGGTGGAGTACGACGACGAGACCGGCCACGCCCGGCGGGGTAAGGACGGGAAGCTGCGCCGGGTGCGGTCCGGCGGGGTGGGGCTGTTGCTCGCGAAGGTGAACAATCGTCAGCCGTTCGACGGGTACACCGACAAGAAGGCGTCGGAGTCCAAGCTGGTGCGCGACGGCTTCAAGAAGGGCGACTGCTGGTTCGACACCGGCGATCTCGTCCGCGATCAGCACTTCTGGCACATCGCGTTCGTCGACCGGCTCGGCGACACCTTCCGCTGGAAGGGTGAGAACGTGGCGACCACGGAGGTGGAGGGCGCGCTCGGGCACCACGAGAGCATCGAACAGGCCGTCGTCTACGGTGTCGACATCCCCGGCACCGACGGCAAAGCGGGCATGGCCGCGATCACCCTCGCCACCGACGCCGCGTTCGACGGGAAGGCACTGGCCGCCACCGCCTACGGGCGCCTGCCGCTGTACGCGGTCCCGCTGTACGTGCGAGTGGTGCAGGAGCTGGAACAGACCTCGACGTTCAAGAGCCGGAAGGTGGAACTGCGCAAGCAGGGTTACGCACCCGACCCGCACAGTCAGCTGTACGTGCTGTCCGGCCCGGCGGACGGCTACATCCCGGCTTACGACGAATACGCGGCTGACGTTGCCGTCGGCAAAGCCCCGAGGTAGCAAGGTAACGTCTGATTTCGCATGAACATCGGTAACTCGTCGGGTACGCCCGGACCCCGACCAGAGAACGAACCGCCTGCCCGGAGCACCAGCAGTCGCGGTCCCGAGTTGTCGGCAGAAGTCCCGGGGAGGCGGACCGAGCAGACTTTTTGCGGGCGCGAGGTGGCGACGGATCGCGCGTTGGTGATGGCGATCGTGAATCGCACGCCGGACTCGTTCTACGACCGTGGGGCCACGTTCAGTGACGAGGCCGCGATGGAACGGGTCTCGCGCGCGGTCGACGAGGGTGCCGATCTGGTCGACATCGGCGGGGTGAAGGCCGGGCCGGGTGTCACCGTCGACGCGACGGAGGAAACGCAGCGAGTGGTGCCGTTCGTCGCGGCGATCCGGGCGAAGTATCCGGACCTGTTGATCAGTGTGGATACCTGGCGTGGTGACGTCGCGCGGGCGGCCGTCGCCGTGGGCGCCGACCTGATCAACGACACCTGGGCCGGCGCCGACCCCGATCTCGTGCACGTCGCCGCCGAGACCGGCGCGGGCATCGTCTGTAGTCACACCGGTGGCGCCGTGCCGCGCACCCGGCCGCACCGTGTCCGGTATGCCGATGTGGTGGCCGAGGTGACCGCGACGGTGGTCGCCGCGGCCGAGAACGCCGCGGCCGCGGGGGTGCGAGCCGATGGCATCGTGATCGATCCCACTCATGATTTCGGGAAAAACACCTATCACGGGCTCGAGTTGTTGCGCGGAATCGACGGTCTTGTAAAAACCGGATGGCCAGTCCTGATGGCACTGAGCAACAAGGATTTTATCGGGGAGACTCTAGGGGTAGGTCTTACCGAAAGGGTCGAGGGCACACTGGCGGCAACCGCATGGTCGGCCGCCGCGGGCGCTCGGATCTTCCGGGTTCACGAAGTCGCCGAAACCCGGCGGGTCGTGGACATGATCGCCGCGATCCAGGGCATCCGGCCCCCCGCACGAACTCTGCGAGGTCTGGCATGAAAATCCAACACCGCGAGCCCGCCTGGGCCACTACCCACACATGGGACACCCCTGATTGGACGGTCGGCGAACTCGTCGCCGCCAAGGAGGGCCGCACCGTTTCGGTGGTGCTGCCCGCGCTGAACGAACAGGACACCGTCGCCGATGTCGTGGCCAGCATCCGGCCGCTGCTCGGCACGCTGGTCGACGAACTGATCGTGCTGGACTCCGGGTCCACCGACGCGACCGCCGAACGCGCACGCGCGGCGGGCGCCGAGGTGATCTCACGCGAGGAGGCCGTTCCCGAACTCGACCCGGTCCCCGGTAAGGGGGAGGTGCTGTGGCGGTCGCTGGCGGCCACCACCGGCGACCTGATCGCCTTCGTCGACTCCGACCTGATCGATCCCGACCCAGCCTTCGTGCCCAAGCTCCTCGGCCCGCTGCTGATGATGCAGGGCACCCACCTGTCCAAGGCGTACTACCGCCGCCCGTTACGTCAGGGTGAGTCGGTCGACGCCAACGGCGGTGGCCGCGTCACCGAACTCGTCGCCCGACCACTGCTGGCCGCTCTTCGTCCCGAACTGGCGCAGGTCCTCCAGCCGCTGGGCGGCGAATACGCGGGCACCCGGGAGCTCCTCACCTCGGTTCCCTTCGCCCCCGGGTACGGCGTCGAAATCGGTCTGCTCCTCGATACCTACGACACGATGGGCCTCGACGCCATCACCCAGGTGAACCTCGGCGTCCGCACCCACCGCAACCGCCCCCTCGCCGATCTGGGCGTCATGAGCCGCCAGATCCTCGGCACCGCCCTGCGCCGCAGCGGCGTCCCCGACTCCGGCGCCCCCCTCACCCAGTTCCCGTTGATCGAGGGTGAATTCATCGCCCACACCACCACGGTCTCCCTCGAAGACCGCCCTCCGATGAAAACCCTTCGCCCCGAACAAGTCGCGGCGTAGTCGTCCATCTCGGGCGTCGCCTCGGTCGGTGGACCGGGTGCGGCGCCCGCGGTGTGTCAGTCCCGATGACGCGCGCTGAGCGTGACGGCGACGGTCAGCAGCGCCAACAGGATCACCGCCAGCAACACCTGCGGATGCAGGCCGATGATCGTGGTGGCGGCGAACTCCGGATCGTGAACGGCGGTGCCGGGAAACAGCATTGCCGCCAGCAGGCCGAGCCACGGCGTGGCCAGGATCGCGCAGGCTGTCCACAAGCGCGTCCGGGTGGCATCGCGCCGGAGCAGCAGCGTCAACGCGAGCCCGCCGAGCAGGATCGACATGGCGATGTACTGGGCGTCGTGGAATTTCGCGTGCGGCGGCCACGCGTCGTTGCGCAGATGCTGTGCCGCTCCCGCCGGAATGATGAAATCCGCCAGCAGAGCGCCGAATACGGTGATGACCGCGACGAGCGCGACGAGAACACGCGGGGCGGAGAGGTTTCTGGAGACGACGGTCGTCATGTCACGAAGTTCCTTGCTGACGTAGGTGTTTCGGGGAGTGGGTGCGGAGGAAGTCGTCGAGGACATCACGCACATAGTCGAGGTCGAAAGTCCGGTTGGCGACCAGACGACGGAAGAACAGCGGACCGTGCAGCTGATCGAGCGCGAGGTCGACATCGAGTTCGGCAGGCAGATCCCCGCGGGCGACGGCGTCGGTCAAGGTCGTGCGCGCGGCCCGGGTTCCCGACCGGTACAGCGCCTCCTTGACCTCCGCGAATCTCGGGTCGACAGCCGCCCTTTCGATCATCACCCGCATGCCCTGCTCGGTGGCCGGTTCGTGCAGCATCGCGTGAGTGGCCGTCAGTTCGGTCAGTAGATCGGCGCGCAGATCCCCGGTCGGCTCCGGCTGCGCGAGGGTGATGTGCTGGGTCAGGGTGGCGCGAACCAGATCGGTCGGCTCCGGCCAGAGCCGGTACAGGGTGGCCCGGCTGATGCCGCTGCGTGCCGCGACGGCGCCGTGCGTGAGCCCGGCCAATCCCTGCTCGATCAATAGTTCGCGAGCCGCGGTGAGCGCGGTGTCACGACTGCGCACTGTTCGTGGATCGGGTGGTCGCACCGAACTCCTTCCGGACAATCTGTTTCAGAACTTTGAAACAAACTGTATCGAAACTGTTCGCGGATGAACAGGTGCCGGGTCGTTCGTATTTTCGAGGCGCCGCTAGTTAGGCCGACGGTGGATGGGGCCGTCGAGGTTCGCCAGGGGTTGTGCCGTGGTGTTTCCTCGGTCGGCCAGGATTTGGGCGAGGATGGAGACGGCGGTTTCTTCGGGCGTGTCGGCGGCCAGGTCGAGGCCGAGCGGGCTGCGGATGCGGGCAGTTTCGGCGGCGGTGAGGCCGGCATCGCGCAGGCGGACAGTGCGTTCGGCGTGCGCCCGGCGGGAGCCGAGTGCGCCGATGAATCCGACGTCGGGCAGGCGCAGGGCCGAAGCCAGCAGGGGGACATCGAATTTCGGGTCATGGGTGAGAACGCAGACGACCGTGCGATCGTCGACGCGGCCGGCCTCCTGTTCCGCGTCGAGGTAGCGATGCGGCCAGTCGACGACCACCTCGTCGGCTGCCGGGAAACGGGCCGGGGTGGTGAACGTCTCGCGGGCATCGACGACGGTGACGTGGTAACCGAGGTTCATCGCGGCGACGGTCAGTGCTCGGGTGTAGTCGTTGGCGCCGGCCAGGATCATCCGGGCGGGCGCGCGGAAGACCTGCACGAAGGTCCGGGGGCGGTCGGCTTGGGCCGGGGTGCAGTCCTGGGCGCCGACGAGGCCGTTGTGGCCTGCGGTGAGGAGGGCGGCGGCGTCGTGATCGAGGCCGCGCCATGGCGAGGAAGTGCCGGGGTACAGAAGTTTTCGGTCGGGGGCCGACTCGAGGGTCGTGGCGTAGGCGACCGGGCGGCGCGCGTCGAGCGCGGCGTGGAGTGCGCGCAGTGTGGGCAGGTCGGTGCGATCGAGGCGTTCGACGAAGACTTCGATCTCGCCACCGCACGGCAGGCCGACGGTGAGTTCATCGGCGGCGGCGAAACGCTCGAGGGTGGCGTGGCCGTCGAGGAGAACCTGGTGGGCGGCGGCGAGTACCGCCGATTCGACGCAGCCGCCGGACAGCGAGCCGAGGACCCGTCCGTCTTCGGTGACCGCCATCGCGGCCCCGGTTTCGCGCGGCCCGGCACCGGTCCGGTCGACGATCCTGGCCAGCGCGAGGGCCTGATCGGGGAGCACTTCGAGCACCTGCCCGAGCAGATCACGCATCGCGCACCGGCCTCTCCACGATCACCGTCCGGGCGTTGTGACCGTGCTGACCAGCCTAGCTATCTCCGGGCATGCTCGCGCGGCGAGCGGCCGGGAGTCGTCAGTCGAGGATCTCGCGCTGCTGGAGGCCGGGCGGCACGGCGCCGGTGTGGAAGAAGTCGCGGAAGATCTCCACCGCGTTGTCGGCGGTGAACACCTCTTCCGGGTAGACGTAGGTGTCCTCGTCGCCGTGCGGGAGGTAAACGGTCGGCAGGCCGAGCCGTCCGCCGGGTAGGCCGAGGGTGAAGCGCCGGGTGACGTGATCGACCGTCCTGCGCAGCTGCAGCGTCATCGCGTCCGCCGAGCCCGCGCAACCGAGCGCGAGATCGCCACGCGCCGAACTCACCGAGGTGGTGACCTCGGTGGCGGGCACCGGTTCGGGCAGCACGGTCAGATCGAGCGCGTAACGCTGATGACCGTCCATCCGGCGCAGGGGGCGCAAGAAGCTGTCCACGTCCTCGTGCGGGCCGATGAAGACCTTCAGCCGGTCGCTGTAGGTGATGCGATGGGTGGTGACGATGACGTCGCCGCTGGCCGGCCCCGCGTCGAAGGGCGGAACGGGCCTTGGGTGACCACTCGCGTGCACGGGCAGAACCCGGCATGCGCCGGCCTCAGGAGACGAGAACATCTGATGCTCACCTACTCACACTCGGTTACTCGCTAGCAATCTAACCATCGCGGGCGACTTGTGATCCATAACAGTACAGTGATGCAGATCACCAAGTATGGCAAGTTTAATTCAGACTATGGACGAACCCGGGTCGTAGCCAACTTGGGGTCTGTTTCATGCCGGTATACCGGGGTGAGTAGATCCGCATCAACTGGTTCGCCGGTTGCGCGGTCGTATCGGACCGCGATGAGAACCGAGAACAGATGACTGCTCGCGCGCTCGTGCAGGGTCGCCAACCGGGTCGCCAGCAATCGGATCGCACCCAGCGAGCCGGGCGGGTGCAGCCCATCGATCAGCATGATGCTGCCGCGGCGGTCGGGCCGGGGCAGCCGGGCGAGGTAGGCGATGTCGTGGGGTTCGGTGCCGCCCGGCCGGTACACGCGGCGCGCGGCCCTGTCTTCGATGCCACGCCGGGTATCGCCCGCACGGGTGACGGTGCGGCGCAGGCGGGGATCGGCCACCACCAGCTGACGCAGGCTCGGCGAGAGCTCGGGCCCGCCGAGAATCACCAGCCCGTCGCGATTGAGGTCGATCGGCCTGCCCGGCATGAACGTCTCGACGTTCGCGGCGAAGCCGAGCTGTCGCAGGAGCTCGGCCAGGCGTTGGGCGGCTTGTGGGTCGGGTGCGCCGAGCAGCCTGCCGGAGCGGACCTCGGGGGCGAGTACGGTCAGCGTGCCGTGCCCGAAGAACAGTCCCTCGGGCACGGGGCCCTGGGTGCTCACCTGGTGGATGCGCGCACGCGACAATCCGGCGGCGGCGCCGATCCGCGCGAACGTCCAGCCGTCGGCATGGAGTTCCCGGATCACGGCTCGCCGGATCCTCGTTAGTTCGTTGATGGTCTGCTGGGCAGCCGCCACCCCGTCGGTGGCTGCTTTGAGTCTCTCGACCTTGTCTTCGATCGCGAAAACTCGTGCCACGTCATCGGCCGACATGTGCGAAGTCTAGACAGCTCGACAGCGTTGTGTGTCTATATCGGTTGACATCGAACTGTCTTGCGAGACAACGGTCTCGGACGCGGATTGTCGGCAAATCACAGACGGGCGAGGTCGCCGCCGCAGTGTTCGGCCGGCGCGACCTCGTAGCAAATGCCGACCGTGCGGTGTGTTCCCTGGTCCGGGGCGTGCTAGGTCGCGTCGTAGTCGACCGGGGGGCGCTCGTTGCGCTCCAGCGACTTCTGCGGCTCGGGCTTGGCCGGGGTGCCGGGCATGCCGCTACTGGTGCCGAACAGTTGCTGCTTGTCGGGCACCGCGCTCTCCAGATCGCGCAGCACCGAGTCGTCACCGCCCAGCAGGTGCTTGGTGACCACGGCCCGCGGACTCATCCCGCGCAACTCGTTCAGCTCCGCGAGCGGTTTGCGCAGGTCGTCGAACTCCGGCCCGAGTTCCTGCTTCAGCTGGGACGTGGCGCCGCTGGCGTAGTCGCGCGCCTGGCGCAGCGCCCCCGTGGTCCAGCGGACGGCACCGGGCAGTCGCTCCGGGCCGAGGATCACTAGGGCGGCGACGAGCAGAATCATCATCTCGCTCCACCCGATGTTGCTGAACACGGATCCAGGCTACCCGTCGCGCGGCGTCGGAGCTCAGTCGGATTCGAGGGTGACCGGCACGTCCACCTGCCTGCCATCACGGATCAACTGCACGTTCACCCTGTCGCCGATCTTGTGCTGCTGCACGGCGACCACCAGCTCGTCGGGCCCGGTGACCTCGCGGTCGCCGATCCGCACCACCACGTCGCCCTCGACGATGCCCGCCTTGTCGGCGGGGCTGCCCGGCGTCACATCGGCGACGGCGGCACCGCTCATCACCTCGTTGGCGACGGTCTTGGTGCGCGCGCTCAGGCCGATCACCGGGTGGTGCATCTGGCCGTCGCGGATCAGCGTCTGGGTGACGGTGGTCATCACGTCGACCGGGATGGCGAAGCCGAGGCCCACCGAACCGCCGGTCTCGCTGCGGATGGCGGTGTTGATGCCCACCACGCGGCCCTGCATGTCGACCAGCGCGCCACCGGAGTTACCCGGGTTGATCGCGGCGTCGGTCTGGACGGCGTCGATCACCGCGTTGGTGTCGCTGCCCTCGCCCGCGAGCTTCACGGGACGGTGCAGGGCGCTGACGATGCCGGACGTGACGGTCTTGCTCAGGCCCAGCGGCGAACCGACCGCCAGCACGTCGTCGCCGACCTGGACGTCGGCGGACTTGCCGAGATTGGCCACGGTCAGGTTCTTCGCCTCGACCTTGAGCACCGCGAGGTCGGTCTTGGGATCACGGCCGACGATCTGCGCGGGCACCCGGGTGCCGTCGGAGAACTGCACCTGGATGGCGGCCCGGTTGGACTTGTCGGTCGCGGCCATCGAGATCACGTGATTGTTCGTGACGACATACCCGCCGCCGTCGATCACCACGCCGGAACCGGTCGCGCCGTTGTCGCCGACGGTGACCCGGATCGACACCACCGAGGGCAGCACGGCATTGGCGACGGCGGCGATCTGACTGTGCGGAGTCTCGACACCCGCGCTCTGATCGAGGGTCACCTTGCGGGAGGTGAGCGTGGACGCGGTCTCCGCGGTGACGCGGCCGACGAGGCCGCCGATCACGGCGATGCCGAGCGCCAGCGCGGCCAAGATCGCGAGCGCCTTGGGCGCCACCCGCGAACCGAACAGCACCTCGCGCGCGCTCAGCTTGTCCGCGACAGGCAGCCGGGCGGGCGGGGGAGTGTCGACGGCGGGCGAACCGAGCCTGGCCGCCGCGTCGGGGTCACGCCACGGATCCACCGGACCCGCGACGACGGTCTTCGGCTCGTCGGCGCCGGGCTCGCGCTGCAGCAGCTCCGAGGAGCCCTCGGGCCGGGCGAACGCCTCGGCGAGCACGCCGTCCGGCGGGCGCTGGACGATTCCGTCGTCGGCGCCCTTACCGGCCGCGCGCTGGGGGTCGTGCGGTGCGAACGAACCGGCTTGGCCGTTCGGGCGGCGGAACGCGCGCGCGGTGTGGCTGTCGATGTGCGGCCGGTAGACCGGGCGCGGGCCGAGGTTCGGCGCGTCGGAAGGGCGCAGGGTGCCCCGCGCGTCCGTGCGTGCATCCGCCCTGGGTGATTCAGCCCCCGAATCCGAGTGGTCGGCCGATCCGGAATTCGTCGATTCGCCTGTCACGTCGCAGACTCTACTTGCGCCGCCACGTTGTCCACCGGGTCGCGGTGAAGGAATCTGTGATGAATCCGAGAAATGCCTCGTTACGGCGTTGCGGTTGGGGTGCGTTGCCGGGGAGGTCGGCCAGCGGAATGCGGGAGAGACTGTCGTGCAGGCTGCGCGGAATCGCCACCTCGGCGGCGCGGCGCAGCGCGATCCGCGCCTGCTGCTGGGCATCGACCTCGGCCGCGCACTCGGGGCAGACCGAAAGATGCTGGGCGGCGCGCAGATACGCGTTCATCCGCAGTTCGCCGTCGACGAAGGCCGCGACTGCCTCACTGGCCAAGTGCTCGGTGGGCTGAAAGCGCGGCGGGCGACCTGCGGCACTGGGGTCCACACTCATGCGGATTTCTTCCTTCCGACCGACATCACCTGAGCCACCGGGTGACGTCGGAACACCCGTCACGCCGATGGGGCTTCAGCGGAGTACCGCTGCTCACTTCCATTATGCGCAAGGTACTCGCGCAGTGCCTGACGCCCGCGATGGATCCGGCTGCGCACGGTCCCCAGTTTCACACCGAGCGTGGCGCCGATCTCCTCATAGGACAGACCCTCGATGTCACACAGAACCACGGCGGCACGGAATTCCGGCGCCAGCGAATCCAGTGCTTTCTGCAGGTCCGGGTCGAGACGGGAGTCGTGGTAGGCGTCCTCGGGGGTCGGCCCTTCGGCGGGCACCCGGTCGTAGTCCTCGGGCAGCGCTTCCATCCGGATGCGGTTGCGGCGGCGGACCATGTCGAGGAACAGGTTGGTGGTGATGCGGTGCAGCCAGCCCTCGAAGGTGCCGGGCTGGTAGTTCTGCAGCGAGCGGAACACCCGGATGAAGGTGTCCTGCGTGAGGTCCTCGGCGTCCTGGGCATCGCCGGAGAGGCGGTAGGCCAGGCGATAGACCCGGTCGGCGTGTTCGCGGACGAGTTCGTCCCAGGACGGCATGGCGGCGCGATCGCCGGTCGCATCGAAAGCGGCGGTGCCGGTGAGTTCGGCGTCGAGTTCTTCGGCTTCTGCCGCGATGAGATCAGCGGGCAGAGTCTGGTCGGTGGCGTCTTGACGCGCCGTGTCTACCATCGGGATGGGACACCTCCTACTCGGGACCGCTGGCACGAAACCTTGCTGGTCCGGGTCAGCGAACCTTGCTTACCGACAATCAACCAGCAACTGTGTGTGGTTGTTCCCGAGCCTCGTGCCCGCCGCGATCGGCTGGCCTTGCGTAGGGCAACTATTTCCTGCGCTGATATGGGTCAGGTGTGGAGATCCTGAGTGTGACCTGAGAATTCTGGTCGGACTCGAGCCTAGTCCCGCCGGCAACGGAGAACCAGCAGTTCGGGGACTGTTGTGACCGATCCGCAAACCTTCGGCAATTGTTCGGGATCTGTGCGACACAGTGCCGGATCCGTCCCTTTGCTGAATACACATACCCCTCCGGTGGCTTAGCCTCATAGCTGTGGCATCGAACGTGGAGCGGAACCTGGCCTATGTGGAGGAGTCCGTCGTCGAGGACGAGGTCCTTCTCGAAGCGCGTGAGCGGGCCACCGAATTGGGTGCCGCGCCGGTGCCCGCGGCGGTCGGCGCGCTGCTGAGCATGTACGCGCAGATGCTGGGCGCGCGCTCGGTGGTAGAGGTCGGTACCGGAGCGGGCGTCAGCGGGCTGTGGCTGCTCGACGGGATGCGGGAGGACGGAACCCTGACGACGATCGACTCCGAGCCCGAGCATCAGCGCGCGGCCAAGGAGGCGTTCCGGACCGCCGAGATCACCCCGTCGCGCACGCGCCTGATCAACGGGCGCGCGCTGGACGTGCTGCCCCGGCTGGCCGATGGCTCCTACGACCTGGTCTTCATCGACGCGGCGCCGATGGAACACCCCCACTACGTCGAACAGGGCGTGCGGCTGCTGCGTGCGGGTGGCGCGTTCATCCTCAACAACGCGCTACTCGGCGGGCGGGTGCCCGACCAGGAACAGCGTGACCCGGCGACGCAGGCCGTGCGCGCGGCGACCAGGGCGATCGCCGAGAACCCCGAGCTCACCAGCGTGCTGATCCCGATCGGTGACGGTCTGCTCTGCGCCTCGCGGGGCTAACCGACCCAGATCCCCTTGCCGACGGTGACCACACCGCCGTTGCTGACGGCGAAACGCTCGCGGTCACGGTCGAGATCGAGGCCGATGATCTCGCCCTCGCCGACCACCACGTTCTTGTCCAGGATCGCGTGGCGCACCACCGCGCCACGCCCGATCCGCACACCGGGCATCAACACACTGCCCTCGACCGTCGCGCCGTCCTCGATCACCACGTTCGAGCTCAGCACCGAATTGCGGACCGTGGCCGCCGACAGGATCGAGCCTGCCCCGACGATCGATTCCTGGGCGAGCCCGCCCTGCGCGAACTTCGCCGGCGGCAGGTTCTCCGCCGCGCCGCGAATCGGCCAGTGCTTGTTGTAGAGGTTGAAGACGGGGTGCACCGAGACCAGGTCCATGTGCGCCTCGTAGAAGGCGTCGATGGTGCCGACGTCGCGCCAGTAGCCGCGGTCGCGTTCGGTGGCGCCGGGGACGTCGTTGTCGGCGAAGTCGTAGACGGCGGCCTTGCCGTCGGCGACCAGCTTCGGGATGATGTCGCCGCCCATGTCGTGGTCGGAATCGGAGTTCTCGGCGTCGGCGCGGATGGCGTCGACCAGCACGCGGGTGGTGAACACGTAGTTGCCCATCGACGCGAACGTCACGTTCGGGTCGTCGGGGGTACCCGGCGGGTGCGCGGGCTTCTCCAGGAACTGGGTGATCTTGCCGGACTCGTCGGAGTCGATGCAGCCGAACGCGCTGGCCTCGGCCCTCGGCACCCGGATCCCCGCGACGGTGACGCCGGCGCCCGAGGCGATGTGGCTGGCCACCATCTGCTCCGGATCCATCCGGTACACGTGGTCGGCGCCGAACACCACGATGTAGTCGGGATCCTCGTCGTAGATCAGGTTGAGCGACTGCATGATCGCGTCGGCGCTGCCGGTGTACCAGCGCGGCCCGAGACGCTGCTGGGCAGGCACCGGGGTGATGTACTCACCGGTGAAGCCGGACAGCCGCCAGGTCTGGGAGATGTGGCGATCGAGTGAGTGCGACTTGTACTGGGTGAGCACGCACAGGCGCAGGTATCCCGCGTTCACGAGGTTGCTCAACACGAAGTCGATGAGCCGGTAGGCGCCACCGAACGGAACCGCCGGCTTGGCGCGGTCGGCCGTGAGTGGAAACAGTCGTTTGCCCTCGCCACCGGCGAGCACGATCCCGAGTACGTGCGGCTGGCTCCTCACCCTGCTCAAAGTACAGTGCCAGCGAGGTTACGGTGGCCCATGTCGACCCGAGGGTCTAATTTGGACCGGTGAGTGATGGCACCGACAGCGAGCAGACTCCAGCGCAAGCGCTGCGGGTGGCGATGCTGACCCGGGAGTATCCCCCCGAGGTGTACGGCGGTGCGGGAGTACATGTCACCGAACTCACTTCCCGATTGCGTAAGCTCTGTGACGTCACCGTGCACTGCATGGGCGCGCCGCGCGCCGGTGCTGTGGTGCATCGCCCCGACCCCGAGCTGTACGCCGCCAACGCCGCGTTGCAGATGATGTCGGCGCAGCTGCGGATGGCCGACGCGGCCGGCGGCGTGGACGTGGTGCATTCGCACACCTGGTATGCGGGCCTGGCCGGCCATCTCGCCGCCATGCTGTACGGGATCCCCCATGTGCTCACCGCGCATTCGCTGGAACCGCGCAGGCCGTGGAAGGCCGAGCAGCTCGGTGGCGGGTATCGGCTGTCGTCGTGGTCGGAACGCAATGCGATGGAGAACGCCGACGCGGTGATCGCGGTCAGCGAAGGCATGCGCCACGATGTGCTCGACGCCTATCCCGCGATCGACCCCGATCGAGTTCATGTGGTGCACAACGGTATCGACGCGAGCGTGTGGCACCCCGGCCCGCCCGCCGTCGACGAGGCGCCGGTGCTCGAGCGGCTCGGCGTGCGCGCCGACCTGCCGATCGTGTCCTTCGTCGGGCGGATCACCCGGCAGAAGGGCGTCGGGCACCTGCTCGCCGCGGCCGCCTCGTTCGCCCCCGGCATCCAGGTGGTGTTGTGCGCGGGTGCGGCCGATACCAAGGAACTCGAGGTGGAGGTCGCCGCCGCCGTCGACGGATTGCAGCGGCAGCGCGGCAACGTCTTCTGGGTGAAGGAGATGCTTCCGGCCGAGCAGGTCCGCCAGATCCTGTCCGCCTCGTCGGTCTTCGTGTGCCCGTCGGTGTACGAACCGCTGGGCATCGTGAATCTGGAGGCGATGGCGTGCGCGACCGCCGTCGTGGCCTCGGATGTCGGCGGGATTCCGGAGGTGGTCGACGACGGGGTCACCGGGCGTCTGGTGCACTACGACCCCGAGGCGACCGGGGAGTACGAGCGCGGGCTCGCCGCCGCGGTGAACGAGGTCGCGGGGGATCCGGCCTTGGCGGTGCGCTATGGCGAGGCCGGGCGGGCGAGGGCGATCGCGGAGTTCGACTGGGCGCGGATCGCCGAGCACACGCTCGACGTGTATCGGAGTGTGTTGCGCTAGGTCAGCGGTTCGGCAGATAGGTCGACACGGTGACCGACGCCGTCACTTCGGTGGTGTCCGAGAGTGCCGCGATGCGTGGATCGTCGGCGGGGGTGCGGTGGAAGGCCGACGGGCCCATCGCGACGACACGGGTGACATCGGTGCGCGACAGCTTCATCGGGAACTCGACGAGGGTGTGCTCGGCACGGGCGAACGCGCCGGCGAGTGAGTCGGCCAGGCGCCGGTCCTTGTCCGGATCGACGCCCACCATGCCGAGGGGGCCGATCAGCTCGCCCAGATGACGCGTCGTGGGAGTGACGACGACGAAGCGTCCGTCGGCCGCGAGGACGCGGGCGACCTCGGCGGGGTTGCGCGGGGCGAACACCGAGAGCACGCCGGTGACGGCGTCCTCGCGCAGTGGCAGGCCACGCCAGGCGTCGGCCAGCACGGAGGCCGCGCGCGGGTGCGCCCGCGCGGCGCGGCGGGCGGCGGGCTTGGCCACGTCCAAGGCGATGCCGAGGGCATCGGGATGCGCGTCGAGCACGTCGGCGAGGTAGTAGCCCGTGCCCGCCCCGATTTCGAGCACCGTCGCGGCGGTGTCGAAGGCACGAGCGATCGCCGCGGCGATCGGGGCGAAATGGCCCGCACCCTGGAAAGCGGCGCGGGCGTCGAGCATGTCGGCGGTGTCGCCGGTCATTTTCGTCGATGCGCCGGTCAGCAGTCCCACGTAGCCCTGGCGAGCGATGTCGAAGCTGTGACCGGTACCGCATCGCAGCGCACGATCGTGCGGTTGCAGCTCGTCGCCGCACTCCGGGCAGGCCAGAAGTGCGGCGACCTCGGTCAGCGCATTCAGCTGGTGACGCTCTTCAGTTCGTCACCGAGCGCCGCAGCCTCGTCCGGTGTGAGTTCGACGACCAGACGCCCGCCACCCTCGAGTGGAACCCGCATGACGATTCCACGACCTTCCTTGGTTGCTTCGAGGGGACCGTCCCCGGTACGGGGCTTCATGGCCGCCATCCTCTGCTCCCTCCAGATCTGCGCGGTGGTTCTGCGCACTGTTTTCTCGTCTGCCGGTTGTCGCCAACCAGCGGGCTCGCCGGGTGTTCGGCGGGCCACACCGGTCCTATTCTTCCCTATTGCCGTCGCGGGCGGACACCTGAGTGCGAAATGTGACTGCGGAGTCGGTTCCGTTCGGTACCGCTGTCACCCAGCAAACATCCAGGTGATCGTCCACCATGCCGGTTGCCTGCATGAGGGCATACGCCGTCGTCGGACCGACGAAAGCGAACCCTCGGCGCTTCAATTCCTTTGCCAGAGCAATGGATTCGGGTGTGGTGGCGGGCACATTCTCGATCGAGGCCGGCCGTGGGCGTGGCGCGGGTGCGAACGACCACAGCAGCTCGTCCAGGCTCACCGGCAGGTCGCGAGCAACCCGGGCGTTGTTGATCACCGCGTCGATCTTGGCGCGGTTTCGCACGATGCCCGCGTCGGCCAGCAGCCGCGCGCGGTCGTGATCGCCGAACTCGGCGACCTTCGCGATCTCGAAACCGGCGAACGCGCTGCGGAAGGCGGGCCGCTTACGCAGGACGGTGATCCAGGCCAGCCCGGACTGGAAGGCCTCGAGGCAGAGCCGTTCGAACATGGCGTCGTCACCGTGCAGGGGCTGGCCCCATTCGGTGTCGTGGTAATCGCGGTACAGCTGCGAGCCGGTCGACCAGTCGCAGCGCACGAGGCCGTCGTCGGCGAGCTCGCTCACCCGCGATCCTGGCCCGCCGCCACCTGCGCCTGCCACTGCCGAGCCTGCGCCAGCTCGAACTCGAGTTCGTCGATCCGCTCGGCCAGCCTGCCCAGCGCCCAGTCGACCTCGCCGGCCTTGTACCCGCGCACCACCTGCTGGAATCGCAACGCCCGCACATCGGCCCCCGTGACGCCGTCGGCGGGCAGCACGGTAGCGGTGGTCCCCTCGGGTAAGGGCCCGAGCTCCTCGGACCGCCCGAATACCGCACTGGCGACGAGGAACAGCATCGCCGCGACCAACCCGACGATGAGCACGTATAGAAGCAGCGTCAGCATGAAGCCAGCCTAGGCAACGCCACTGACAAGTCCCGAATCAGAGATGACGGGTGGTATCGATTCCCAGTGACATGCCTGCCAGGCCGCGCTTGCGGACGGCGAGTTTGTCGGCGATACCGAGCAGGGCGACGGCGGCGGGGTTCGCCGGGTCGGAGAGCACGATCGGGTTGCCGTCGTCGCCGCCTTCGCGCAGGGCCTGCTCGATCGGGACCTGGCCGAGCAGGGGCACATTCGAGCCGACGGCGCGGGTGAGGCGGTCGGCGACGACCTGGCCGCCGCCGGAGCCGTACAGCTCCATGCGTGAACCATCCGGCAGGTCGAGCCAGGACATGTTCTCCACGACCCCGGCGATGCGCTGGCGGGTCTGCAGGGCGATCGCACCGGCACGCTCGGCCACCTCGGCGGCGGCGATCTGCGGGGTGGTGACGACCAGGATCTCGGCGCTCGGGATGAGCTGGGCGAGGGAGATCGCGACGTCGCCGGTGCCGGGCGGCAGGTCGAGCAGCAGCACGTCCAGGTCGCCCCAGAACACGTCGGCGAGGAACTGCTGCAGCGCGCGGTGCAGCATCGGACCACGCCACACCACGGGGGTATTGCCCTGGGTGAACTGCGCGATCGAGATCATCTTCACGTCGTGCGCCACCGGCGGCATGATCATCCGCTCGACCTGGGTGGGCTTGGCGTCGGAGCCGAGCATGCGCGGGATGGAGTGGCCGTAGATATCGGCGTCGAGCACACCGACCGACAGTCCGCGCTGGGCCAGCGCCACGGCGAGGTTGGCGGTGACGCTGGACTTGCCGACGCCGCCCTTACCGGAAGCCACCGCGTAGACGCGGGTCAGCGAGCCGGGCTGGGCGAA
The DNA here is from genome assembly GCF_053608345.1 of Nocardia sp. NPDC055050. Taxonomy (NCBI): domain Bacteria; kingdom Bacillati; phylum Actinomycetota; class Actinomycetes; order Mycobacteriales; family Nocardiaceae; genus Nocardia; species Nocardia sp. NPDC055050. The sequence goes on along the minus strand of NZ_JBSGVG010000044.1, from coordinate 11,309 downwards.
CGGGATGATCGGCTCGGCCGAATCGCCACGCAGGGACTTGCGCAGCTCGGTGCGCTGCTCATCGCTCATCACATCGAGATCGACGGTCACCGCCCCCGCGCCGTTGACATCCGCGACGGCCTTGGTGACCCGCTGAACGATCTCGGTCCGCAACGGGCACCCGGAGGTGGTCAGGTAGATCTCGATGTGCACGTCACCGCTGTCGGCGATGGCGATGGACTTGACCATCCCCAACTCGGTGATCGGTTTGCGGATCTCCGGGTCGTCGACCTTCGCGAGCGCCGCCCGCACATCCGCTTCCGTAATCACTGACATACCCCCGATGTTATGCGTCCCCGGATCGGTCGACGATCCGGGGACGACAGTCGCTGGCCGGTAGGCCCGCTTCCTAGTGGATTCGGGGGAGGTCCTGGGGCTTGGGGGCGAGGCCGCTGGAGTAGGAACCCGACCAGGCCATCACGTTGGCGACGTAGGCCATCGAGTTGTTGTAGCGCAGGATCGCCTTCGACTGCTGGGAGAGGTCGCGCATGTTCAGGCCGCCGTCGCACAGGTAGCGACCCGCGGTGAGGGCCGCGTCGAAGAGGTTCTGGGGGTCGGCGATGCCGTCGGCGTTGCCGTCGGCGGCGTAGCGGTGCCAGGTCTCGGGCAGGAACTGCATCGGGCCGATGGCGCGGTCGTAGCCGCCGAGGCCGTCGAGGTCGCCGCCGTCGGTGTCGTGGATGACATTGTTGCCGGAGAGGCTGCCGTCGAGGACGGGCCCGTAGACCGCCTTGATCGGGTTACCCTGCGCGTCGGCCTTGCCGTAGGCGTGGGTGGATTCGACGCGGCCGATGCCGGCCAGCAGCGACCAGGACATCCCGCAGTGCGGGTTCTCCACGGCCAGTTGCTGTTCGGCGGTCTGGTAGGCGGCAACGGCGATGCCCGGAATGCCGAGCGGACCCGCGGGCAGATCGGCGGACGCGCGATCATCCGGCAGTGCAACGGTTTTCACGACCGGCGCGGCCGAGGGGGACTGGCGCGCTTCCGCGTGGACGATCTCGGCGATGTCGGCCTGGGGCGACGAGACCAGATCGGCCGTAGCCTCCGGCTCGGCGCCGGGCAGCAGGTCGTGCTCGACAGCTGCGTTGGTTGCCGTGGTCGCCTCGGTGGCGGCCGCGGTCACGGCTACCAGTCCGGCGGGGACCAATCCGGTCAGTGCGATGAGCGAGCTACGGCGAACTGTCGTAGCAGGCTGTTTCCGATGACGACCCACTGTGTGGTGCCCTCCTCAACCGTGTTGGATGAGAAGAGATTACCGCACCCGAGACCTTTTTGTTACCCCTCCGTGATCTGTATTTCGGTTTGATTTCTACGGGGCTGGTGCGGGGGCGGGCGGCAGCGGGATGACGATGCCGAACGGCAGCGTGATGCCGGGCTGCTGGGTGGGCGCCACCGGCGCGGGCTCGGCGGGTGCGGGCTCCTCGGCCGGGCCGACACCCGGTTCCGGTGTCTTCTCCGGTGTGGTGGGTGCCGGGGTCTCCGTGGGTGCGACCGTCGTCGGGGTACACGCGGCGGGCTCGACCACCGGCTGCTCGGGTGCGGCCGGATCCTTCGGCGCCGCAGCGCCGTAGGTCTGCTCGGCGGGCTTGTCGGCGGGCTGCGGCTCGGGTGCGAGCGGGTTCGGCATCTGCGCGGGCAGCGGTTCGCTCACGCACGTCTCGGGCGGTGCGACCGGCGCCGGGCAGAAGATCCCGCAGGGGATCGGTGGCAGACCGGGGAGCGTGATCATCACCTGTGTGGGCGTGGTGACCTTGGGCGTTGTCGGGGTGGGCGTGGTGGTGGGCGTGGGCGTGTTGGTCGAGGCCGCCAGCACATTGGGCGCCACCAGCGGACCGCTGCCCGGCGGGATGATCTCCGGCGAGATGGCCACCTGACTCGGCGCGCCGCCGGTCCGGTATGCCGCCGACCAGCTCAGCACGTTGGCCGCGTAGGACATCGAGTTGTTGTAGCGCAGCACCGCCCGCAACTCCTGGGCCGCCTCGCGCAGGTTCATGCCGCCCGAGCAGAGGTACTTGCCCGCGGCCAGCGCCGCGTCGAAGACATTGTGCGGGTCCGAGGCGCCGTCGCCGTTGCCGTCGGCGGCGTAGTGCGCCCAGGTGCTCGGCAGGAACTGCATCGGCCCGAGGGCTCGCACGAAACCGCCGTCGGCTTCCTTGATCACCTCGTTGCCGGGCAGGGTGCCGTCGAGCGCGGGGCCGAAGATCGGCGTCGTCGTCGTACCGGCGGCGTCGGTGCGGCCACTGCTGGCGTGTCCGGATTCGATCCGGCCGATGCCCGCGAGCAGGTTCCAGGTGAGCCCGCAGCCCGGCTGCGCGGATTCCATGGCCAGCTCGGCGTTGCGGTAGGCGGCGAGCACGATCTCCGGGATGCCGAGTGCGCCGCTGCCCGTTGGCAGCGAAATACTTTGCAGCGGAACGGTTCCTGCGAAGGGTGCGGCGGTGTTGGCGTTGAGCGCGCGCAACCGGCGCGGCGCCTCCTGCGCGACCGGCAGCAGGCCGACGATCTCGGACGGATCGGTTTCGGGTGTGTCCTCGGCGGTGCTCGCCGTGGCCGCCAGCAGGGCCTCCGGTGCGGTCGGCGCGGTGCTCGGGTCGCTGGTGTGCACCCCGGACCCGGAGGCGACCAGACCTGCGACTACAAGGGCCGACATCGTTATCGGAGCAGAAATTCGCACGGCCACACCCTTTTCGTCGAAAAGCGGCAGGCCGCAGAGTCCCCCTCCGGCCCACCCGGAACAACGTGATCCAGGTTACCTACCGGTCAGGAAGTTGTTGAGCATTTCCGGTCATACATCTGGAGCACCAGGCGAAATCGGGGCGGAAGAGGCCGTTTGACCGGAGGTTTTCTTGCGGACCGCTTTTCGCTTTTTGTCCGGCTTCGGCGCGCCGTCGGGCGTGGTGACCGCATCGATGCGGTCGAGCACGTCCTTGATCTCCTCCAGCTCACGCCGCAGGTAGTCGCGGGTGGCGACCTCGCCCACCGCCAGCCGCAGCGAGGCGAGTTCGCGGGCGAGGAACTCGGTATCGGCCTTGGTCTGCGCGGCCCGGGTCCGGTCCTCTTCGAGCGAGACCTTGTCCCTGTTGTCCTGCCGGTTCTGCGCCAGCAGGATCAGCGGCGCCGCATAGGCGGCCTGGGTGGAGAAGGCCAGGTTGAGCAGGATGAACGGGTACGGATCCCAGCGCAGCGCCACCGCGAACACATTGAGCAGGATCCACACGATCACGATCACCGTCTGGATCGCGAGATAGCGTCCGGTGCCGAGGAACCGGGCGACGCGCTCACTGGCCTGCGCGAACGCGTCCGAATCCCAGTCGAAGCGGAAGCGCGACCCGACCGGCGTCTCCAAGCGTTGCCGCGCCGGATTCTTCTCACTCATGCCGTGCTCCCGCTCGCCTCGACCTGCTGCAGCGCCGGAGGCTCTTCTTCGCGCCAATCCTCGGGCAGCAGATGATCGAGGACGTCGTCGACGGTCACCGCGCCGAGCAGATGGTTCTCCGCGTCGACCACCGGCCCGCACACCAGGTTGTAGGTGGCGAAATAGCGGGTCACCGCCGAGAGCGGCAGGTCGGGTGACAGCGGCGCCAGGTCACTGTCGACGATCCCGCCCACCAGGTGCGCGGGCGGTTCCCGCAGCAGCTGCTGAATGTGCACACAGCCCAGGTAGCGGCCGGTCGGCGTGGCCGTGGGTGGTCGCACGACGAAGGCCATCGAGGCCAGCGCGGGCGTGAGGTCGGGGTCGCGGACCCGGGCCAGCGCTTCGGCGACGGTCGTCGCGGGCCCGAGGACGACCGGTTTCGGCGTCATCAGACCGCCCGCCGTGTCGGGGGAGTGCGCGAGCAGCCGGCGCACCGGTTCGGATTCCTCGGGATCCATCAGGGCCAGCAGCGATTCGGCTTCGCTTTCGGGCAGTTCGCCGAGCAGGTCGGCGGCGTCGTCAGGGTCCATCGCCTCGAGCACGTCGGCGGCGCGGCGCACCTCGAGATGGCCGAGCAGGTCGACCTGGTCGTCGTCGGGCAGTTCCTGGACCACGTCGGCGAGGCGTTCGTCGTCGAGAGCGATCGCCACCTCGATGCGACGTTTCTCCGGCAGCTCACGCAACCGGTGCGCCACGTCGGCCGCGCGCAGCCCCTCGAACTGGGTGAGCAGGGTGGTCACGTCCTGGCCGGGCCGGTCCACCTCGGCCGGGGTGAGCCCGTCGACCTGCGACCACTCGACCACGTGCACCGAGCGCCTGCGCCCGATCCGCCGATGCCCGCGTACCGCGACCCGGCTGACGATCCAATCCCTTGTCCTGGTCTGCTCGATCCCGAGGTCGGCGACGAGCACGTCGATATCGGCCAGGTCCGGCAGATCCGGGTCGTTCACGCGTACCGGCGAATCGAGGATCTGGGCCATGGCCAGGCGTTCGCCGGGGCGCTGGGCGAAGCGGCGCAGGCTCACGGTCCCGGTATTGAGGGTGACCATGCCGGGTTCGATCGCGGTGACCCGCAGCATCGGCACGAAAATGCGTCGCCGGGTGAGCAATTCGACGACGAGTCCGTGCACACGCGGCGGCTGGCGTCCGTGCCGGACGGCGACGACCACGTCGCGGACCCGGCCGATAGACTCCCCGTCCGGACCCAGCACCGTCAGGCCGGCGAGCCGGGCGACATACACCCTGGTGGTTGCCATGACCATCAGGCTATCGGTCGGGGACGGCCGCACCAGTCAGGAGGCACTCCTCATGAAGCCACGTCGTTCGGTGCTCGCAGTGCCGGGTAGCAACCCGAAAATGATCGCGAAGGCGAAGACGCTGCCGGTCGACGAGGTGTTCCTCGATCTGGAGGACGCGGTCGCCCCCGGCGCCAAGGCGGCCGCGCGGGCGAATATCGTCGCGGCCCTGAACGAACCGGGCTGGGGTTCGCAGTTGCGGGTGGTGCGGGTCAACGACTGGTCCACCGAATGGACCTTCGCCGATGTGATCAGCGTGGTCGAGGGCGCGGGCAGCTGGCTCGACGCGATCCTGTTGCCCAAGGTCACCGACGCGGGGCAGGTGCAGGCGCTCGATCTGCTGCTCACCCAGGTGGAGAAGGCCAGCGGCCTCGAGGTCGGCCGGATCGGCATCGAACCGCAGATCGAGAACGCGCTCGGACTGCGCAATATCGACGCCATCGCCACCGCGAGCCCGCGCGTGCAGACGCTGGTGTTCGGGCCCGCCGATTTCATGGCCAGTATCAATATGCGCACGTTGGTGGTGGGCGAGCAGCCGGAAGGCTACGACGTCGGCGACGCCTACCACCACATCCTGATGACGATCCTGCTCGCCGCCCGCGCCCACGGGCTGCAGGCGATCGACGGTCCCTACCTGCAGATTCGCGATGTCGACGGCTTCCGCCGGGCCGCTGCTCGCACGGCCGCGCTGGGTTTCGACGGCAAGTGGGTACTGCATCCCGGCCAGGTGGACGCGGCCAACGAGATCTTCAGTCCACGTCAGGCCGACTACGACCGCGCCGAGTTGATCTTGGAGACCTACGCCTTCCACACCTCCGAGGCCGGTGGCGCGCGTGGCGCTGTCATGTTGGGGGATGAGATGATCGACGAAGCGAGCGCCAAGATGGCACAGGTTGTCGCCGACAAGGGGCGCGCCGCGGGGATGGCGAGAACCGGCGCTTGATCCCGCGGGGGTGGAATGGCGCGTTTCACTGCGGCACAGTCGGTCGACGAATAGCAGAATAGGACTATGACGAATCCCTTGGGCAACTCGAATCGCGGGCGGCAGGCGTTGCCGACGCCGCCGTCGGGCTGGCCGGTCGGCTCGTATCCGACCTACGCCGAGGCGCAGCGTGCGGTCGACTACCTGGCCGACGGGCAGTTCCCGGTGCAGGATGTGACCATCGTCGGTGTCGATCTGATGCAGGTGGAGCGGGTGCTGTACCGGCTCACGTGGGGCAAGGTCATCGGCGGCGGCGTGGTGTCGGGTGCCTGGCTCGGCCTGTTCCTCGGTCTGTTGCTGAGCCTGTTCACCACCACCGGCGGTGCGCTCGGCCCGCTCGTCGTCGGTCTGCTCGGCGGCATCGTCTTCGGCGTCATCACCACGTCGATCCCGTACGCGGCTACCAAGGGTCAGCGCGACTTCGCCTCGACCATGCAGCTGGTCGCGGGCCGTTACGACGTGCTGTGCGATCCGAAGTCCGCCGAACAAGCCCGCGACATGCTCGCCCGATTGGCCCTGTAGCGCGATGGATGTGGAGAACACGGTTCGCGCCGCGGTGCTGGACCACTTCGATGTCGAACGCGCACAGGTCGATTCGGCGTCGCTGACCTTCCTCGGGCTGGAACCCGTCGAGATCCTGCGTATTCCCGGCGACGGCGCGGTCCACTACGCGACGCTGGGCGGTTCCCGTCATCCGATGGGCGATCCGACCGATCTGCTGGCCGACCCGGTGCGCGGACCGCGCGCGGAACTGGTCCTGACGCTGCTGATGAGCGCCGACCCGCAGGTCGGGGTGGCCAAATCCCTCGGTGTGCTGGTCGCCTCGCCCGCGGTGGAAGGCGTTGTGTTGCAGGCCGACGCGCTACTCGATCTCGGAGAACCGCTGTGGCGCAACGCGAAGTTCACCGCGGTCGTGCTCGGTGAGAGCGATATTCCCGCGATCGCGCTGCCGGACCCGGCCGACCCGGTGCGCTACCTCAGCGTCACCCCGGTGACCGCGACCGAGGCCGCCTGGGTGCGCGTGCGTGGCGCCCAGGCATTGCGCGACGCCTGGGCCGAAGCCGGGATCGACGTGCGTGATCCCGAGCGCGGTGCGGTGAATCTCTAGAGCCAGCCGTTGCGGCGGAAGCTGCGGAACAGCACCGCGCACAGCACCGCCATCACGATCAGCACCACGGGATAGCCCCACACCTGGTGCAGCTCCCACATGTGGTCGAAGTTCATGCCGTAAACGCCCGCGATCATCGTGGGTACCGCCGCCATCGCGGCATAGGCCGAGATCTTGCGCATGTCGGTGTTCTGCTGAACGCTGATCTTGGCCAGCGCGGCATTGACCAACCCGCTGAGCGCCTCGTCGAAGTAGCTGATGTGATCGGAGACGCTGGCCTGGTGATCGGCCACGTCGCGCAGATAGCGCCGGATCTCGGTCGGCACCGGTAAGTCGGTGTTGTTCACCAGCCGCTCCAGCGGAACCGCCAGCGGCGCGACCGCCCTTCGCAATTCCACCACTTCGCGTTTGAGCTGGTAGATCGAGCCGATGCCGATCTTCGAGGCGGGCGTGAACACCGCCTCCTCCATTTCGTCGATGTCGACGCCGACGGACTCGGTGACATCGACGTAGGTGTCGACGATGTGGTCGGCGACGGCGTGCAACACCGCGGTCGGCCCGTATTTCAGCTGCTCGGGCTGCTTTTCGAGCTCGTGGCGCACAGTGGACAGGTGGGTGTGCTCGCCGTGGCGCACCGTGACGGCGAAGCGCGGCCCGGTGAAGACCATGATGTCGCCGGTCTCCACGATCTCGCTGGTCGAGTCGATGTCGTGTTCGACGTAACAGACCGTGCTCATCACCAGGAACAGGGTGTCGCCGTAGCGCTCGAGCTTGGGGCGTTGCCTGCCCTGCACCGCGTCCTCCACCGCCAGTGGGTGCAGGTCGAAGATCGAGGCGATGTCGTTCATCTGCCGCTCGTCCGGGTCGTGCAGGCCGATCCAGACGAATCCCGCATCGGTCTTCTCCGCCGCGGTCAGCGCCTGTTGCGGTGTGAAATGTCCCGGCTGCCGCTCGCCGTCGACGTAGACCCCGCAGTCGACGATCGCTCGTGCCGTCGGTACGGGGACCCGCGGTCGCGGAGTTTTCGTCGCGCGATGGGGCCCGTGGAACGACGGCATCGGCGGAAATGAGGGCACCGAGTGGATCCTACGGGCACCGTCCTCGCGCACCCGGGAACGCGCGGGACCCGACACCGCACTGTAAGACTGAGGTGTGCGCATCGACCTGCATACCCATTCCACCGCCTCCGACGGCACCGACACCCCCGCCGAACTGGTGCGGCATGCCGCGGCGGCCGGCCTCGACGTCGTCGCGATCACCGACCACGACACCACCGGTGGCTGGGCCGAGGCCGAGGCTGCCCGCCCCTCGGGACTCACCCTGGTGCGTGGCATGGAGATGTCGTGCACGGGCATGGGGGAGGACGGCTACCCCGTGCCGGTGCACCTGCTGGCGTATCTGTTCGACCCCACCGACCGCGGTTTCGCCGAGGAGCGCGAGCGGCTGCGCGGCGAGCGGGTGGCCAGAGTGCGGGCGATGGCCGAGAAGATGGCGGCCGACGGACTACCGATCGATCCCGTCGATGTGATGGCGACCGCGGGTCCGGCGGTGGGCAGGCCGCATCTGGCGCAGGCACTGGTCGCGGCGGGCGTGGTCGAGAGCGTGAATGCCGCGTTCGTCGATCTGCTCGCGCCGCACGGGCCGTACTACGCCGAGAAGGCCGACACCCCGCTGCCGAGGGCCGTGCGGCTGATCGCGGCCGCGGGCGGAGTCAGCGTGATCGCCCATGCTCGCGCACGCAAGCGGGGCAGGCTGCTGGCACTCGACGACATCAGGGAGCTGGCCGGCCTCGGCCTCGGTGGGCTCGAGATCGACCACCCTGATCACAGCGAAGCCGATCGTCTTGTGCTGACCGGGCTTTCGCGAGAACTGGGCTTGGTGCGCACCGGCTCGTCGGACTATCACGGCAGCAACAAGACCATCGAGATCGGCGCGTGTGGCACCGATCCCGATCAGTACGAAGCACTCATCGACAAGGCGAGCGGGACGCCGGTGATCGCCCCGTGACGCTGTTGCGTGCGGTCAGCGGCATTGTCGCGGGTGGGGTACTCGTGCTCTTGTGCGTGGTCGTCGGCGCGGCGGTGATCGGCTCGCGCCGCGACTTTCCCGGGCCGGGCGCGGAATCGCTGGCGTGGCATTTCGTGGCCGCGGTCGTGGTGGTCGTCGCGCAGGTCTTCGCCGATCGGCGCCGCGGTGTGGCCACGCTGTTCGGGTCCGCGGCGGTCTTGGTCACGGCCGGTGTATTGCTTTGGACACAATGGTGGGGTTGACGGCCGCGTAATGGTTGCGGACGGGTGAACTGTGCCCGAATATTTCTCTTTGTGACCAGCATCGAAACGGATGTCTTGATCCTCGGCGGTGGACCCGCCGGGCTCTGGGCTGCTGTCTCGGCCGCGGGGACGGGCGCGCGGGTGGTGCTGGTCGACAAGAGTCGCTGCGGTTCCAGCGGTCCCACCGTGTACGGCACGACCGTGCTCTGGGATATTCCGCCCGGTCCGGGCCGCGCGGAGGCGGTCGAGGAGATGTTCGTCTCCGGCGGCGGGCTCGGGGATCGGGCCTGGCTGCACCGCGTGGTCGACGAGACCCACCGGCGATTGCAGACCTGGTCGGGCACCCGCCATCGCGTGCCCGATCCGAGCGGCGACCCGGCCCACGCGCACTTCGACGGCGCGAGCTACCTGCGCCGGCTCCGGCGCGGCGCGCTGGAGGCGGGCGTGCGCATCCTCGATCATCATCCGGCGCTGCAATTGCTGGTCGACCCGGCGGGCACCGTGGTCGGTGCGGCGGGGGTCCAGCGCCACAACAAGTTTCGGCCGTGGGTCATCCGGGCAGGCGCGGTCGTGGTCGCCACCGGTGGTTGCGCGTTCCTGTCCGGCGGTGCGGGCACCGAGGTGAGTACCGGCGAGGGCCTGCTGATGGCGGCCGAGGCAGGCGCCGAACTGTGCGGGATGGAATTCTCCAGTGCCTACGGGCTGGCGCCGGTGCTGTCGCGAGTCCATCCGCATCCGGCGGTCGCGCCCGGGCTGTCGGTGCATTTCGCTGCCCTCTACGACGAAGCGGGCGCCGAACTGCCCGACCGGTACCCGGCGGCGCTCACCGCCATCGCGGACGGCCGGCGGGTCTTCGCGGCGCTGAGCGAGGTGCCCGACACCGTCCGGCACTGGCTGAGCAGGCACGGCGCGGTCGACGCCGCGGGCCGGGTGCCCGTGCGGGCGGTACTGGCGGGAACGATCCGTGGCGCGGGCGGGCTGGCCCTCGCCGATACCGATTGCTCGACGACGATCCGCGGCCTGTTCGGTGCCGGCGATGTGACCGGCCGGCAGATCGTCACCGGAGCGGCCGGCGCCCGCGGCGGCCTCAACGGGGCCTGGGCGCTGGCCTCGGGCACCTGGGCGGGGCAGGGCGCCGCCGCGTTCGCGGTCGCCAACGAAAGGGCGAGCAGTGCGAGTCCGGTGCCGGGCGCGGGCCTCGGGCCGCACGCCCACATCGACCCGCGGTCGGTGATCGGCCTGGTGCAGGAGCACACGCTGCCGCTGCGCCGCAGTTACCGGCGCAGCGCGGGCAGCCTCGGCGACAGCATCGCCGAACTGGACGCGATGTGGCCCGGCGCCCAGTTCGACCTGGGTGGCCTCGGGGTGGGGCAGCTGCGGGCTCGCCAGGCGGCTGCGCTGCTCGCCGTCGCCCGGTGGGCGGGCTACAGCGCGCTCGTGCGCACCGAGAGCCGCGGTATCCACCGCCGCATCGACCACCCCGCCGCGCACTCGGACTGGCTGGTCCGGCTGCGCTGCGGCGGGCTCGACGACGTGTGGGTGCGCCGGGAGGAATGGCCGGAGCCACTCGGTGGCGAGCTCACCGCGGCCACCCCCGCCACGGTGTGAAAGTTCACCGGATGTTCCCGCTGCGCTGCGAGTTTTCGCTTACGCCACGGCAATTCGACACGGCTACGCTCGACACATGACGCGGTTTGGCAATCGACGCATCGTGCTGGCAGAATATTGCGGATTCCCTTCCCTTGCCACCGCCGGGTTCGGGGAAACATCGGTGACCTTCCGCCGTGCGACGCACCGTCGCAGCGTTGGTCGACCCGTTTTGCTCGCCCGGACACACCCGTCCGGTTCCGCTCGGCGGATCAGTGCCGCGCCACGTGTACCGGTTGCCACCGTGAAACGCGTGCGGACGCGCACCCGATGAGCGTCGTAGCGCATCAGCGTCGTAGCGATCCGGCGTCCCAGAAATTCGTAGTTCCGATATACCCGGCGGTAACCGTCCCCCGGTTGAGCCCGACTCGAGCAGGAGTGAAATCGTGTCACCTGTGACTGACGCACCGAATGCCACCGCGGCGCCCAAGGCCGATGACGCAGCGAGCCTCGCTGCGATCACCCAGGAGGAGATCTTCGCGGGTCACCTCGGTGGAAAGCTGTCTGTCGAGCTCAGCGCCCCCCTCGAGACCCAGCGCGACCTGTCCATCGC
>NZ_JBSGVG010000043.1:0-59281 GCF_053608345.1 Nocardia sp. NPDC055050 | reverse complement strand
CAGGCACCGTTGCTTGCTCCTTCGTCGCCTACGCAACGGCGCCTGACCGGCGACCCGGCCGCGAACCGGCCACTGCGTGGCCGACCCTCCCTAGGGGTCGGGGTGTTGGTTGGCTACCGTCATGGCGTGTCGCAATCAGTTGAACCGCCTGCTGTTCCCCTCGTATCGAAGGTGATAGCGGGTTTGCGGCAGGGTGCGGCGTTTCTTGTTGTCGGGGCGATCGGGTTTCTGGTCGACGCGGGTACCTACAACCTTTTGGTGTTCTGGGGTGGGGGTTTCTCCTTCTCCGAAGGTGTGCTCTATCACTCGCCGCTGGTCGCCAAGATCATCGCGATCGTGGTGGCGACGGTGGTCACCTACTTCGGCAACAAGTGGTGGACCTACTCGCACCGCAAGTCCGGCAGCCCTGTTCGGGAATATGTTCTGTACGCGATCGTCAATGTCGTAGCGATCCTTCTGCAACTCGGCTGCCTCGGCTTTTCCCGATATGTGCTCGACCTGTCGTCACCGCTGGCGGACAACATTTCCGCCACTGTGGTCGGGCAGACGATGGCGGTCGTATTCCGCTATTGGGCCTACAGCAAATTCGTTTTCACCGGCTCATCGGCAAGCGATGAGCAACACGCGCGGAGTGCGGCAACTCCTCACTGACAACGCGCGGGTGGCGTGTGATTGATATCCTCGCCCCGCCCGCCGCGACGCCCTTCTTTACGTGACTGCCTGCGCCGGCGCAGTCGATACCGAGAATTTCGAGGACTTCATGGAGCAGTCGGCTACCAAAGCCGTGACCGAATCGAACGATCGGCGCGAGGCCGCGCCCGCATCGTTGCGCGGTGAACACTCAGCGCCCGAGCGGCTGGTGCTGGCCCGAGGCATCTTCACCGGGCCCTCGGCGCGGGTGAACGACGACCTCTACGCCGTCGTCAAGGGGGGTGCCGCCGTCCGCGAACGGCACTCGCTGCACCTGCCCAAGGGTGCGACCGCGCACACCAACACCTACTTCGGCCGATTCGCCGCCAGCTACTGGCAGCGCTGGACCACCGTCACCGAGGTGTCGGTGGGTGCGCATCTGGTGGTCGGCAACAAAGCGAATGTGCGGCTGGTCGCCTCCGATATCGCCGGGCACCGCCGGATCATCGCCTCGCTGGTGGCAACGAGCAGCGGGGTCGTCTCGCTGACGGCACCGCTGGATCAGTACGTCGACGGCGGCGCGTTGTGGCTCGAGTTCGACGCCGTCGGGGGCGAACTCGACATCACCGAACTCGCCTGGACCGCGCAGGCGCCGGAGAAGGTGCGCCCGGTCGCCATCGCGATCTGCACCTTCAACCGGGCCGAGGACTGCGCGCACACCGTCGCCGCGCTGGCCTCGGACGCGACCGTGCTGGCCGCGATCGACGCGGTGTACGTCGTCGACCAGGGCACCGACCTGGTCGAGGACCGCCCGCTGTTCCAGCAGGTCCGTCCTGATTTCGGTGACAAACTGCGCTACATCCGCCAGCCCAACCTCGGCGGCGCGGGCGGCTTCACCCGTGGCCTCTACGAGGTGTCGGCGGCCAACGAGCACGCCGACGTCATCCTGATGGACGACGACATCCTCTGCGAGCCCGAGACCGTGCTGCGCCTGCAGGCGTTCGCCAACCTCACCGTCGAACCGACCCTGGTCGGCGCGCAGATGCTGTTCCTGCTCAACCCCGACTATCTCAATGTCGGCGCGGAGGAGGTGCACCTGCACGAGCTCAAGCACGGCCAGAAGGTGCCCAAGGCGCTGCGCAACACCTCCATGCTCAAGAAGAACCAGGAGCGCCGGGTCGACGCGGGCTACAACGCCTGGTGGACCTGCCTGATCCCGGCCGAGGTGGTGTCGAAGATCGGGCTGCCGGTGCCGATCTTCTTCCAGTGGGACGACGTCGAGTACGGCATCCGCGCGCGCGAGCACGGTTTCGTCACCGTCACGCTGCCCAACGCCGCCGTCTGGCACGCCGACTTCTACTGGAAGGACTACGACGACTGGGCGCGGTACTTCTCCACCCGTAACTCGCTCATCGTCGGCGCCCTGCACACCGATCTCGACGGCAAGGCGATCACGCGCGAGTTCTTCCGCTACATCGCCGAGCACCTGGTCGGCATGCAGTACGGGCTGGTGCACACCACGCTGCAGGGCATCGAGGACTTCATGAAGGGTCCGAAGGCGTTGCGCGACGGCGGTATCGACGCGCTGGCCGCCGCCCGCAGCACCCGCAACGACTACCCCGAGACGATCAAGCACCCCGCGGCCACCCCGCCGGTGAACTCCGCCGACATCTCGGTTCGCCGGGCCAGCGGCGAACCGAGCCGCGTCACCCTGGTGCTGATCAAGCGCGCCATCACCCAGTGGACCGGCCGCACGCAGCCCGGTCTGATCGGCGTCACCCGCGAGGACGCGCACTGGTGGCACATCGGCCTGTTCGAGCACGTGGTGGTCACCGACGCTTCCCAGTCCGGCGTGCGGGTACGTCGCCGGGACAAGGCTCGTGCTCGCGCACTGCTCATTCGCGCCTACCGCACCTTGCGCAAGCTCCGTAAGGAACTCCCGGCGTTGCAGGCCGAATACCGCAGGGCCGTACCGGAACTCACGAGCCGGGAGAACTGGGCGCGGCTGTACGGCATCGACCCGAGCTGACCCGTGACGCGTTTCGTCCGGGCCGCCTCCGCCGCTGACGCGGAGGCGGCCGCCGGGCTGCAAGCCGAATTGCACGCGCATTTCGAGGTGCACCGTCCGGCCGACATCATGCGCCGCACACGGCGGCTAGCCCACAACGACTACTCCGCCTGGCGACCGGCGCCACTGCTGATCGTCGAAGACGAAACACCGATCGGTTTCGCGACTTACGACTTGTTCCAGCCGAGCAAGTGGTCGGCGGGTGAGCTACGGATCTCGGAATTCCTGATCACGGAGTCCTCGCGCGGCGCAGGTGCCGGCGCGGCCCTGCTCGCCGCCGTCCACGAGGCAGCGAGCGCCGCGGAAGTAACGGTGAGCGCGCCGAACCAGGCCGACCCGGATGTGTTCACGACCGTGGAGCGCTACATCGGCTCCCACGTCATCGACTTCGCCTACGAGCGGGCTCGAGCCGGGCACTGGTCGTCGCTGCGTGCCGAGGCCGAGGAAAAAGGCTGGCCCGCACCACGACTCGACGACCTGTGGCACACCGAACTCCACGACGATCCCGAACCCGGCCACCTGTACGCCGAGGGCGAGGTTCCGTTCATCCTGCTGCCGGACGGCCGGGTGATCACCGCGCGATTCCGGACGATCTATGTCAAGGAATATCTCGGTCACGGCCCGGAGAACCGCTGGACGCTGGCTCTGTCAGGGAGCGAGTTGCGCACGGTGGGCGGGCTGGAGATCGACCACAGCTGGTCACGAGCGGAGAACCGTCCCGCGCTCGCGGTGGCCATGGACGACGGCCGGCTCATGGTGAATTACTCCTACTACGCCGGCAATCATTTCGGCTCCGACTCGGGCACCATCGACTACATCATCGATCTGGCCGAGGCCACCGTGTCCCATCGCGCACACGTCACCTTCGAACAGGATTAGCGAGATCATCAGGCACTGACGCAGTTCGGCTCTCGGCCGGTGTTCGCGTGAGTGCCTGATGATCAACTACTCCGGCTCAGCGGCGGCCGCGTTCGCGGTAGTTCCTCCGCTGCTGTTTGCTGATGTCGCGCCAGACTCGTTCGCGTTCGGCGGCCAGGCGTTTGTCGGTGCGGGCCGCCATCCAGTCGTTCTCTCTCGCGAGTTTGCGATAGCTGGTCAGCCTGCGTTCGGTGATGGTGCCATCGGCTAGTCCGGCCTGAACCGCGCAGCCGGGTTCGGTCTCGTGGACGCAGTCGGCGAAACGGCAATCGGCAGCGAGGGATTCGATGTCGCTGAAGGTCTTGCCGATGCCTTCCGCGGCGTCGTAGAGCCCGATGCCGCGCAGGCCGGGGGTGTCGATGAGCGTGCCGCCGCCGGGCAGTGGCCGCAGCTCACGGTGCACCGTGGTGTGGCGGCCTTTGCCGTCCACCGCGCGAACCGCGTTGGTGGCGAACACATCCGCGCCCAGCAGTGCGTTGGCGAGGGTGGACTTGCCCGCACCGGACGGCCCGATCAGGGCGACGGTGCCGTTGAGCACC
Source organism: Nocardia sp. NPDC055050 (assembly GCF_053608345.1). Classification (NCBI taxonomy): domain Bacteria; kingdom Bacillati; phylum Actinomycetota; class Actinomycetes; order Mycobacteriales; family Nocardiaceae; genus Nocardia; species Nocardia sp. NPDC055050. The sequence continues at coordinate 55,126 of NZ_JBSGVG010000043.1, read as the reverse complement.
GCGGTGAGCACCTCGAGACCGACCGCGGCGGCGGCGCTCACCGCCACCACGGTCGCGCCGGGCGCCACCGCACGCACCTCGTCGAGCGGAAGATATTCCGCCGCATCGGCTTTGGTGAGCACGACGACCGGCTGGGCATTGCTCTCCCACGCGAGGGCGAGCATTCGTTCGATCCGCCCCAGGTCGACGTCACCATCGGCGGCAGAGCAGATCAGCACGGTATCCACATTGGTGGCCAGCACCTGGGCCACCGAGCGCCCCGACACCGACGATCGCATGATCGCCGAGCGCCGGGGGAGCAGTTGCCGCACAGTGCCTTCGGCATCGAGTCCGACCCAGTCGCCGGTGCACAGTCCGGTGATGTCGCGCGGGCAGGCGGCTCGCGCCGGGCCGTGCGGGGTCACCACATCGCATTCGCTGCGGTCCATCCGCACGATGCGAGCGGGTGCGAGATCGCCGAGCAGCGGCAGATATTCAGAAGCTACGGCTTCGGTCCAGCCGTAAGGGACGAGCAGGTCGTAGTCGACCATCGTAAGGAATCCTTCGTCGGGTGCCGAACCCGAACGACGGGTTCAGCGAGTAGAGGTGATGTCCGGAGCAACCTGGGCAGGCGCACAATCGCGCCGCCCGGCCACGGCAATCCACACGTGTGTACTCACGGACATCCACCTCCTCTCCAACGTTCGAACACCACTGTGCCCGACCACGCCGACACCCGGCAACTCATTTTCCGTGCGCGGTCCTGCGCCGTCGTCACAGAGGCGAACTCGCGCTGTTGCGCGGCCCGATGACGGCACGCCTGCGGTCCCGCAGGTAGGCGTTCGGGGCTACGGCACGAAAACTTCGGTCGACTGGGGGATGTTGGGCTTGTCGGTGCGGACCGTGACCTGGACTCGACCGGGGCCGGTGTTCGCGATCACGTCCTGGACCGGGTAGGTGCTGGTGCTGGTGGCCGGGATGAAGCGGGTCACCGAGCCGGTGGCGCCGCTGTCCAGGTTCTTCCAGTCGACGACAACGTTCACATCGCATGCCAGCACGGTGGGCGCCCAGTTACCGAGTGGGGAGAAGCCCTGCGAGACGCGCAGGGCGATGCTGTGGGTGGCGCCGGGCGCCACGCTCGGGGAATTGAGCGGTCCGTCGAACGCGGTACCCGCCACGTTCAGGAGGCCGACGCAGACGCCGTTGCCCAGGGTAGCCACCGGCGCGGTCCTGACTTCGTTCATCACGCAGGAGCGCGGGCCGACATTGGACCAGCCGAGCTGGCACTGGTCGTCCGCCTGAGCGGTGCCGGGGGCGGCGAGACAGAGCGCGGCGCCGGCGAGCACGGTCGCCGCGGCGGATGCGAAACTCTTTGCGAAGGTCACGGTTCGCATCGTAAGACCGAACGGCAGATTGTTGCCAGAGGGAACTACCCCCTAGTTTCGGGGGCTAGTCGGGTTTACCGAAGTGCTCGTTGCGGCCCAGCGACCGCAGCCGGAACCATTCCTTGAGGCCGGCCGGGTCGCGGCGGGTCACCAGGAAGAACCAGGAGAATCGGATCCACTCCTGCGGCAACAGCTTCCGCATACCGGGCTGCGACATCAGGTAACCGCGATTGCGGTAGGTGAAGTAGCGCTTCACCGGATCGTCCGGGTACTGGGTGTGCATTCGCCCGCCCAGGATCGGCTTGAATTCCTCGGCGCCGTTGGGATGCAGGTAGGCGGTCTGCAAGCAGGTGCCGAACGGCAGCCCGGAGCGGACCAGGCGGCGATGCACCTCCACCTCGTCGCCACGCACGAACAGCCGCAGGTCGGGCACGCCGATCAGGTCGACGGCCTTCGCCGAGATCAGCGCGCCGTTGAACAGCGACGCGATGCCGGGCAGGAAGTCCTCGTCGCCGAGCTCCGAACGCAGCCGCCGCCACACCACGCCACGGCGCAGCGGGAACGCGAGCCGGTCCGGCTCGTCGATATCGCAGACCACCGGCGACACCTCGACCAGGTTGTGCCTGCGCGCGCAATCGATCAGTGTCGCGAGTACTTCGGGCCCGTCGGGGCGGCCGTCGTCATCGGCCAGCCACACCCAATCCGCACCCTGGGTGAGCGCGTGCAGCATGCCGAGCGCGAAACCGCCCGCGCCGCCGAGGTTGTGGCGTGAACCCAGGTAGGTCGCCTCGATCGGCTGCTGCGCGACCAGCTCGGCCACCGCGTCCTCGTTGGCGTTGTCGACAACGATCAGATGGTCCACCGGACGCGTCTGCGAGGCGAGCACTTTCAACGACTCGGCGAGCAGTTCGCGACGCTTGTGCGTGACGACCACCGCGATGATCCGCGCGGTCGGGCCGGTCTCGGTCGTGATGTCGGCGGGTTCGGCACCGGGGGGCAGTTCCGCGTCGTCGGGCAGCACCACCGCGGGCAGCGCGTCGTCGGGCAGCACGGCGGCAGGCTCGACGGGTGCCGGCGTCGCCTCGAGACGGTCGGTCATGCTGAACCCACCCGGCACGGCAGCCGGGGCAGCCTCGTCACGTTGACCGCTCATACCTGATTCTGCTCCAGCTTCTTCTCGCCCGCCGCGCCGAGTGCGCCCTCGGTTTCCAGATCACGCAACACCTGTGCCACGTGATTACCCGCCTCGGGCCCTTCATACGCTCGCACAACGTCCTCGATCCCGCCCTGTTCGCGGATCTGACCGTGGTCGATCCACATCGCGGTATCGCAGAGCTGTGCGAGGAATTCGTTGGAGTGGCTGGCGAACACCAGGATGCCCGACCGCGCGACCAGCGACTGCAGCCGCGTGCGGGCCTTCTTCATGAACTCCGCGTCGACCGCGCCGATGCCCTCGTCGAGCAGCAGGATCTCGGGGTCGATCGAGGTGACCACACCCATCGCCAGCCGCACCCGCATACCGGTGGAGTAGGTGCGCAGCGGCATCGACAGGTACTCACCGAGCTCGGTGAAGTCGGCGATCTCGTCGATCTTGGCCATCATCTGCTTGCGCGTCTGCCCGAGGAACAGACCGCGGATGATGATGTTCTCGTAGCCGGAGATCTCCGGGTCCATGCCGACCCCGAGGTCGAACACCGGCGCCACCCGGCCACGGATGCGCGCACTGCCGCGCGAGGGTTCGTAGATGCCCGACAGCAGGCGCAGCAGCGTCGACTTGCCCGCGCCGTTGTGGCCGACCAGGCCCACCCGGTCGCCTTCTTTGAGCGAGAGGTTGATGTCGCGCAGCGCCTCGACCACCACCACGTCGGAGCTGTTGCGCCCGATCGCGCCGCCCGCCTTGCCGAGGAACGCCTTCTTCAGCGACCGCGACTTGGCGTCGAAGATGGGGAACTCGACCCACGCCTCATGGGTTTCGATACTCACACGGCTCATCGAGAACTGCTCCTAAACCCAGTACGGGACGCGGGCACGGTACTGCTTGAGCGCCAGGATCGCGACAGCCCAGCCGACGACGGTGATCGCACCGACGATCGCCCAGTGATGCCACTGCGACGGCTCACCGAGCAGGGGAGCGCGCACGATCTCCAGGTAGTGATAGGTGGGGATGATCTCGAGGAGCTTGGCGCGATCGCCCGCCCCGCCGACCGAGTTCTCCAGCGCTTTCGTCGACCACATCACCGGCGTCAGCACGAACAGCATCAGCGTCATCGAGCCCAGGATCGGGGCGATGTCGCGGTAGCGGGTGGAGAAGATGCCGAAGACGATCGTCACCCACATCGCGTTGAGGAACAGCAGCAGGATCGCGGGGAACACCAGCAGGAACGACAGATCCAGATCACGCCAGATCGAGAACGCCACCACCAGCAGCGCGTAGATCGCCGCATTGTGGATGAAGAACAGGAACTGCCGCCAGACCAGGCGATACACGTGCACACTCAGCGCCGAGGGCAACTGTTTGATCAGTCCCTCGTTGGCGATGAACACATCGGAGCCCTCGAGAATCGAGGCACTGATGACGTTCCACACGATCAGGCCGACGGTCACATACGGCAGGTACTCACTGATCGGCTGGTCCAGCAGCGTCGAATACAGCAGACCCATCGCCAGCGCCTGCAAACCGGTCGCGATGGTGATCCAGAACGGACCGAGCACCGACCGGCGGTAGCGCTGCTTGATGTCCTGCCAGCCCAGCGACAACCACAGCTCGCGCTGGTGTAGTCCGTCGCGCATGTCCTTGAAAGCACGCCCGAAGGTCTGCGAATCCGACACCATCGGCGTCTTCACCAGCAGCGGCGCATCGGTGGTGTGCTCGGCAGCGGCGACTTCGGCTAGCGCCGCGTCGGCGGGAATGTCGTCAGAATGCACGGGGCTCTCTTCGGTACGCACGTCACCCTCATCGGAGACCGATTCAGGACGGGCGGCAGCGGCGGGCACGGTCCCCGACCTTACAGTGTTGTTTTCCGGCTGGCGCCGGGTGTCGCGGCCCCGAGGGGCCTCGATCTCGCCTCCCTCCGGGTACTCCTTCGTCGCACCCGCCACTCAGTCCAGATCGAGGCGGGCCGCGAACAAGAGACTCGGGGGGTTCACAGGTACTGGCCGCCGCCCACATGGCCGCCTGCCTTGGCGTCCGCCGCGTGCATTCCGGGCGGAAGCGCACCCTGGCGCATCTGCTCCAGCTGAGCGCGGGCGGCCATCTGCTGGGCGAACAGCGCGGTCTGGATGCCGTGGAACAGGCCCTCCAGCCAGCCGACGAGCTGAGCCTGAGCGATGCGTAGTTCCGCGTCCGAGGGCACTGAGTCGTCGGTGAACGGGAGGGTGAGGCGTTCGAGTTCCTCGCGCAGTTCCGGGGCGAGGCCCTGTTCGAGCTCACGCACCGAGGACTTGTGGATCTCCTTGAGGCGCGAGCGGCTGGCGTCGTCCAGCGGTGCGGCGCGAACCTCCTCGAGGAGCTGCTTGATCATCGTGCCGATGCGCATCACCTTGGCGGGCTGCTCGACCATGTCCGTCAGCGACTCCGCCGACTCGCTCGCGGCCTTCTCGTCGTCCGGCACGACCTGAGCGGTGAACGCGGACGCGTTGTCGGCGTCGGCGGGCACGGTCAGTGGACGGCCGTCGGGACCGATCACGACGATGGATTCGGGGACATCCTCCGAGTGCGTCATATCCCCATCATTGCGTGTGCGCCGGGTTCGCGCTAAAACCCCCACGCGGTTACCCCGGGAGGCCCCCTGCCCTTAAAGTGGCCACCATGACTTATGACGTCGCGAGGGTTCGGGGCCTGATACCGTCCCTGGGCGACGGCTGGATCCATCTGGACCCGCAGGCGGGGATGCTGGTTCCCGATTCGGTATCTCGTGCCGTCTCAACGGGTTTCCGCACCTCTTCGTTTTCCCACATCGGCCGCCACGGTGCGGCATCGCGCAGCGGCGCGATCCTCGACGCCGCACGGGAAGCTGTCGCCGATCTGGTCGGTGGAGATCCGGCCGGCGTCGTCCTCGGTCCCGATCGTGCGGTTCTGCTGGCCTGGCTGGCCGAATCGCTGAGCTCACGCCTCGGTCTCGGTACCGGCATCGTGCTCTCCCGTTTGGACGACGAGGCCAACGTCGCCCCGTGGCTGCGCATCGCCAACCGCTACGGCGCGCACGTGCGCTGGGCCGAGGTGGAGATCGAGACCTGCGAGATGCCGTCGTGGCAGTTCGAGGAGCTGATCGGGCCGACCGCGCGCTTGGTGGCGCTCACCGCCGCGTCGCCGATCGTCGGGTCGGCGCCCGGTGTCCGGGTGGCCGCCGATCGGGTCCACGACGTGGGCGGACTGCTGGTGGCCGACGCGTTCGGCGCGGCGCCGTACGCGCTGATCGACATCGACGAACTCAATGCCGACGTCGTCGCGCTGAGCGCGCCGTCGTGGGGCGGACCGCAGGTGGGCGCACTGGTTTTCCGCGACCCGGCGTTCCTCGATCGCATCCCCTCGATGTCGCTCAACCCCTATGCCAAGGGTGCTGAACGCCTCGAAGTGGGCGGGCATCAGTACGCGCTGCTGGCCGGGCTCACCGAGTCGATCGACTTCCTCGCCGGGCTCGACGAGCGCGCCTCCGGCACCCGCCGCGAACGCCTCGAGATGTCGATCACCTCGCTGCAGGACTATCACGACCAGCTCTTCGATCACCTCATGCAGGTGCTGGAGAAGGTCGACAACCTCACCGTGATCGGCCGGGCCTCCACCCGCATCCCGACGGTCAGTTTCACGATGGCCGGGATGCAGGCGGAGAAGGTGGCGGCCAAGCTGGCCGATGCCAGGATCGGGACGGTCAGCGGTGTGCACGGCGGCAGCCGACTACTCGACGCGCTGGGTGTGAACGATGAGGGCGGTGCGGTGACGATCGGGCTCGCGCCCTATACGACCCGCTACGAGATCGACCAGCTCGGCCGTGCCCTCAGCGCCCTCGAATAGCGTGCGTTAGTCGCGAACCCGCAGGATCACCTTGCCGAAGGTCTGCGAGTCGTCGAGCAGTTCGTGCGCGCGGGCGGCTTCGGTGATCGGCAGCTCGGTGGAGATCACCGGCACGATCTCGCCTGCGGCCACCTGCGGCCACAGTTGTGCGCGGACCGCCGCGATGATCTCGGCCTTGCTCCCCGGCCCCGATCGCGGACGGCCGCGCACGTTGGTTGCCGCCACGGTGCCCCACTTACGCAGCAGTGCGGCGATATTCAGCGTTCCGCTGACGCCCCCTTGCATCCCGATCACCACCAGCTGCCCATAGGGTGCGAGCGCCTCCACGTTTCGTTCCAGGTACTTCGCACCCATGTTGTCGAGAATCACGTCGGCCCCGCCCTGATCCGCGACCGTTGCGACGAAGTCGCCGGTCCGGTAGTTGATCAAGATCTCCGCCCCCAGCTCGGCACACTTGGTCAGCTTCGCGTCCGAGCCGGCCGTCACCGCGACCCGCGCTCCGAGCCCGCGCGCCACCTGGATCGCGTGCGTCCCGATCCCGCCACCGCCGCCGTGGATCAACACCAGCTGCCCCGATCGCAGCCCCGCCGTCATCACCAGGTTCGACCACACGGTCGCCGCCACCTCCGGCAACCCCGCGGCCGCGACAGCGTCCATCCCCTCCGGAATCGGCAACAGCTGCGTCGCGGGCACCGCCACGAACTGGGCGTACCCACCCCCGGCGAGCAACGCGCACACCCGATCCCCGACCTGCCAGTCCGTCACCCCCGCCCCCAACCGCGCGATCGTCCCCGAACACTCCAACCCGAGGATCGAACTCGCATCCGCGGGCGGCGGATAGAACCCCTTCCGCTGCATCACATCGGCCCGATTGACTCCCGCCGCAACAACTTCCACCAACACTTCACCGGGCCCCGGCTCCGGATCGATCGTCACGGTCCACTCCATGACCTCCGGCCCACCGAACCCGTTCAGCTCAATCGCGTACATGACACCAATCCTCTCCCCACGCCCCGCCGCTAGCCAGAACCCCGCGCCGATGTCGCCGACAGTTCTCGCCGGCGCGAGACAACCCGGCCCAGGTCCGCCCAGACTTGCGGAAGGCCGGATCAGGTCGGCTACCATCCTTCCCAGGGAGACGTGGCAGAGCGGCCGAATGCACTCGCCTTGAAAGCGAGCATGGGTAACACCATCGGGGGTTCAAATCCCTCCGTCTCCGCCAAAGGCCCGCAGGTCAGGATCGGTCGAGGAGCTTCGGTCCTGGCACGGGTCCACCCGTTCGGAAGGTTTCGATTTCCTCGGCTCGGGTGCTCACCCATTCCAGCAGTCCGTGGAGCTTTTCGGCTGCCTCGTGGCCGATCGGGGTCAGGGCGTAGGAAACCTGTGGGGGCACAGTGGGTTCGACGGTGCGCTCGACCAGGCCGTAGTCGGTGAAGGTGCGCAGGTTCTGCGACAGCATCTTCTCGCTGATGCTGCCGATTCGGTCACGCAGGACGTGGTAGCGCATCGAGCCGTCGAGTAGCGCGGCCAGGATCAGGACGCCCCAGCGGCTGGTGACTTTGCCGAGGATGGCGTGGGCCGGACACTCTTTGTCGAATACGTCACGTTGACCGAGTGTGGGCCGGTCGCTGTCCGGGACTCCTACTGCCATGCCATGAGCTTACCTATCGGTATGCCCTTTCCAATGGAAAGTCCCCTTCCTACGGTTGGCCCATGGTGGATATCAGCAGGGTTCTGGTGATCGGGGCGACCGGTCATGTCGGCGGTCAGGTGGCGGCGCAGCTCGCCGCGGGCGGAACGCGGGTGCGGGCATCGGCGCGCGACCCGCGCGCGGCGTCGCTGCCTTCGGGTATCGAGGTGGTGCAGGGCGACCTGACAGTCCCGGAGACCTTGGACAGTGCCCTTGACGGCATCGACGCGGTCTACCTGACCTGGCCGATGTTGTCGGCGGAGATCGCGGAGCGGGTCGTTGCCCGCATCGCCGCACACGCGCGCCGCATCGTCCTGCTCTCCTCCGCCTCGGTCCGCGACGAACTGGATGAGCAGGACCACCCGATCGGCCGTGCACACGCCCTCATCGAGCAGCCGATCACCGAGTCGTCACTGGAATGGACCTTCCTGCGGCCCGGTGGTTTCGCTACCAACACTGTCGAATGGGCACCTCAGATTCGCGCGGGCGACGTCGTGCGCGGCGCGTACGGCGCCGCCACGATGCCCCTGCTGCACGAGGCGGATATCGCCGCGGTCGCCGTGCGCGCACTGACCACCGACGGCCACGCCGGGGCGAAGTACCACCTGACCGGCCCGGCCGCGCTGAGCCGAATCGACCAGGTCGAAGCGATCGGCGCCGCACTCGGCCGCACGTTGGTCTGGGAGGAGATCAGCCCCGAAGACGCAGTGGCGCACATGGGTTGGCTCCCGCCCGACATCGCGCGCGTGGTGCTGAACGGACTCGCCGGACTCGTCGGCACACCGGGCTCGGTGACCTCCACCGTGCACGACGTCACCGGGTCACCGGCCCGCGACTATCGCCGATGGGCAGCCGACCACGTCGCCGATTTCCGCTGACTACTCCTCGTCCCACGCCTGGATCGACGTCTGGTCGACTATGCGACCGTCGCGCAGGTTCGCCATCGAGTGGGCGAGGACGCGCGTGCCGTCCGGATATCGGCACGATTCCACGAAGGCGATGTGGTCGCCGTCGATCAAGACGCTGTCGAGGGAGTGGGTCATCTCCCTGGAACACACATCGTCGAACATCGCGCTGATCGCCGAGCGACCGTGCATCACCCGGGGGTGACTCGGTTGGTCGCGGTGGTCGACCATGCGGATCTCGGCATCGTCGCTGTAGAGCGTCAGCAGTGTTGCGGCATCACGGCTTTCGATTCCGCGGCGCAGTGCGTCGGCATCGAATCCCGAACTGGATGCGGTGCTCATCGGGGGCTCCCTCGCTCGTCGAAACGAGCCGGACCAGGGCGATTCGGCCCGTATCGAGAACCCTACGCTCGCCGTCGACCGCGCGTAACCCGTCGAGAACCGGCCACCCACGGGGGTGGGTGGCCGGTTCGGCAGAGCGGGATGTCGACGCGCGGAGTCAGGGTTCCTGGCGGCGGCGGTCGTCGATCCCTTCGGCTTCCACGCGTTCCTTGCGGACCGTTTCGGAGACCGTTTTCTCGTCGTCGATCTCGTCGACCGCCAGCCGTACACGCTCCACCGGGACGGCTTCCTTCTCGACGTGCACCTGGTCGGCGTGCAGGGTGACCTCGCGGTCCTCCTCGCCGATGGTCGTGCGCCCGGTGCGGTCGGTGATCGGCTCGCGTTCGACGTGCACTTCCTCGTGCGTCACGGGCACCTTGAACGTCTGCTCCTCGGTGACCACCGACTTGTGCAACCGTGCGGTGCCGACCTCTTCGCTCTCGGTGTCGATGCGCAACTGCTCTTCCGAGCGCACCATCGAGTCGTCACCGTAGCGAGCGGTGTCGGACTGGCCGGTCACGGTCCGCGACGGGTTGCCATGGGTCATCGGCAGGTCGTCTTCGGGTCGAATCCGCGGGCGCCCTTCGGCATTCCAGCCCGAAGCCCGTGGATCGACGTGGTAGTGCTCGAACAGTTCCTGTTCCGATTGCGCGCTGATCCGGGACCCGTCGTGGTAAGGCGCCGATTTCACCAGCTCCTTGTTCACGTGCAGTCGGAGCGAGTCGTCGTCGGGCAGATGTTCGGCGCCGGCCAGCGGAACCAGCGAGTCGTGGCTGAAGAAGCCGGTCGAGACGGCAACCCAGGTGGGCGCTCCGGACTGGTTGTCGAGGTAGATCTGCTTGACCTTGCCGATCTTGTCGCCGCGTTCGTCGTAGGCGGTGGTGCCGATCAGCGATTCCAGGGTCGATTTGCTCATGATGATCCCTCCTACCTGGTACGGAGGCCGGTCGCGGGCATGTTGGGCTCGTTCGCCGGCTCCGCTGGGGGTTGTTGGATGATCAATCGGGCGTAGCGTCCGGCACGACCGGATTCGGCTACGTCACAGCAAATACCCGGTCGGTCACGAGTCAAACAGCCCGCCGTAGCTCAGTCTCGGCGGACGAAATTCGGTCGAACGTCCAGGTCGGGCGCGTCGTAGTAGCGGTGGAAGGTGGGCGTCAGCCCGGACGAGATGGGCGGATTGACCCAACTCCAGTCGGTCGGGCACGCGCGTCCGGCGGCTTCCTCGCGCTGGACATGATCGCAGAACTGCTTGGCCACGGTGTGGTGGTCGACCATGTGCACGCCGGATGTGCGAAAGCTGTGCAGCACAGCATGATTGAGCTCGATCAGCGCCTTGTCCCGCCACAGTGTCCGCACCGACGAGGTGTCGAGACCCATCATGTCGGCGATCAGCGGCAGCATGTTGTAGCGATCGGTGTCGCTGAGGTTGCGCGCGCCGATCTCGGTGCCGACGTACCAGCCGTTGAAGGGAGCGAAGGGGTAGCAAACACCGCCCACCTCCAGATCCATGTTCGAAACGGCGGGCAGCGCGTGCCATTTCAGGCCGAGTGCGGCGAACCACGGGTAGTCGGGGTGGATCAGGTCGACCTCGCGGACCAATTCGCGCGGAACGTCGAAATACTGCACGTCCTCGGTGGGTGTGGTGATCAGCACCGGCAGCACGTCGAACGGCGTACGCGCCCCGCGCCAGCCCAGCTCCAGCGCCTGTTCGGTGGCCGCGATATTGGCCGGATCACCGGTGACGGTGCCGTCGCCGTTGCGGTAGCCGGCATAGCGGATCAGCTGCGAGCTCTCGATCCGGTACTCGCCGCCGCCGGGTTCGGCCGCCGGGCCGACCGTGATCATCGACTGAATCGCGCCGCCGTTGGTGGCCAGGCGAAGATGTTGCCAGCACACCTCGGAAAGTTCCCGCGCGGAAGTAACTCGGCGGGCGTCGAGTAGCTTCAGTGATCGCCAATGTTTGCGGCCGACACAGCGAGCGTGGTTGCGCCACGCCAGTTTCGCGCCGATCAAGATCTCCTCGGCGGTCTGGGTATACGTCCCGGTATCGCGCAATTCGGCGAGCGCGCCGAGGCGACGCTGGGTGGGCAGGTGCCCGAGTTCGGGGTAGCGGAAGAACTCGTCGCAGTCGCGCAGGCGACGATCCAGCTCGACCGGCGGCGGCACGGCGACAGCGACATCGGGCGCCAAAGTCACTGTGGGGGTTGATTTTTCGCAGACGGCAGGGCGAGAGCCTTGATTCACGGTATATCTCCGGTCGGGCAGCAGGGTGCGGGGCCGTGCGGGTGCACCCTCCGACGCGGGAAGATTGCCCGCCGAGAACACATTCACTCGACCGGTGGCGCGCCGACCGGGTGATCGGTCGACCCGAAATCAGCTTCGGCAAGCCTACGACCGGTGTGCTGGCGGTGTGCTCGAATTCGGGGTAATCCCACGGCAACCCGCGTCAAGGGTTGCTGACCGTGCGCCGGACTAACGGAATCGGGCCGCCGTTTCGGGTGCGGTGGCGAAGCTGAGGAACTGTTCGTTCTCGTGCGGATCGCCGACCGTCACCCGCACACCGTCACCGGCGAACGGCCGAACCAGTACGCCCGCAAGGGCACTCGCCTCGGCGAACTCGATACTGCGCTCGCGCAACGGCAACCAGACGAAATTGGCCTCGCTCGACGGCACCTCGTAGCCCGCGGCCAGTAGCGCCTCGCGCAGCTGATGCCGTTGCGCCACCAGCACATCGGTGCGATCGAGCAGTTCGCCACGCGCCTGCAACGAGGCGATCGCGGCCGCCTGCGCGATCCGGTTCACGCTGAACGGAATGTGGACCTTCAGCAGCGCTGCGATCACCTCGGGATCGCCCACCGCGTAGCCGACGCGCAGCCCGGCCAGACCGTAGGCCTTCGAGAATGTGCGCAGCACAACCACATTCGGCCGGGTGCGGCCGATCTCGACGCCGTCGGGGCGGGTCTCGGGCGTCAGCCGCAGGTACTCGTAGTAGGCCTCGTCGAGCACGACGAGAACGTGCGCGGGCACCCGGTCGAGGAACCGCTCCAGCTCGGCGCGCCCGTGCGCGGTGCCGCTGGGGTTGTTCGGGTTGCACACGAAGATCAGCTTGGTGCGCTCGGTGACCGCGTCGGCCATCGCGTCCAGATCGTGCAGGTGATCCTCGGTCAGCGGTACCCGCACGGCGGTCGCGTTGCCCACCTGCGTGACGATCGGGTACGCCTCGAACGAACGCCACGCGAACACCACCTCGTCGGCGGGGGCGTCGCAGGTGATCTGCACGAGTTCCTGGCACAGCGCCACGCTGCCGCAGCCGACCGCGACATTCGCCACGGTGACCTCGAGGAAATCGGCGAGCGCCGCCCGCAGCTCGCTGACCTGATTGTCCGGATAGCGGTTGGCCAGCTCGGCGGACTCCGCGATCGCCTTGGCCGCGCTCGGCAACGGACCGAAGGTCGTCTCGTTGGACGCGAGCTTCACCGCATCCGGGTGGTTACGGCCGGGAACGTAGGCCGGGATGGTGGCAAGGTCGGGGCGGATGTGCGCGGTCACGCCTCCACCCTACGATGATCGGCTGCCGCGACATGCGGCACGGCCGTCCAGACCTACCCAAGTGCAGTTCTGCCGCCTACGCTGGGTTTATGCCGGGCACTTACGACGACGTCGCCCCCCTGCGGCCGGTGGATGCCGACACGGCCGCCGTCGCGCGGCGCACTGCCGTGCCGATCACCGTCGTGGAGCCCGAACGGGTGGCTCGCGGTGGCATCGTTGTCCTGCACGAATCCCGCGAATTCTCCCCCCAGCTACTCGATCTGATGCGGGCGCTGTCGTTCGAGGGCTGGATCGTCGTCGCGCCGCATCTGTTCGACCGCATCGCCGACGCGCAGCGACACGAGGTGTTCGGTGACGAACTCTTCGACGACTTCGACGCCGGTTTCGACTGGCTCACCGGCCGCGGCGTCTTCCCTGACACGATCGGCGTTCTAGGCTTCGACAGCGCGGGCACCGCGGCCTTCCTCGTCGCCGCCACCCGCCCGATCGGCGCTGCGGTGAGTGTGGCCGCCCCCGGCATCTCCGAACCGCTTCCCGACCAGAACGCGGCCCTGATCGACATCGCCGCCGACCTCCAGGCCCCTTGGCTCGGGATCTTCGGCGCGGACGACCCGGCCACCCCACCCGAGGCGGTCGACCGCCTCCGCGAGGCCACCGCGAAGGCGGATGTGGCCAGTCTCACAATCACTTATCCGGGCCTGAGTCACCGTGTCGACCGATCCGATCCCGAAGACGAGGCGGCCACCGCCATTCGCATCGACTCCCAGACTCGTATCTACGACTGGTTCGACAGCAACTTACGCTGATTGACCAGGCGTTTTGGACTACTACCACTGCTCGTGTAATCTTCATTCCCGGCGGTTCGACAAGGACCGGTGCCCTCGAAAGAGAAGGCTCCAGGAGGCGTGCCAGAGCGGCCGAATGGGACTCACTGCTAATGAGTTGTCCCTTCACGGGGACCGGAGGTTCAAATCCTCTCGCCTCCGCCACACCCAGCTTGCTGGGTAACAACTGAAGATGCACCACCATGCGCCCGTAGCTCAACGGATAGAGCACTTGACTACGGATCAAGAGGTTAGGGGTTCGAATCCCTTCGGGCGCACCGAAATCGACCCCGTGTCTACAGATACGGGGTCGATTTTTTCGTGGGAGGTGTGGTCAATCCGGGCTGGTCGCTGCCAGGACTCTGGCGGTTTCGCGGGCGGTCGGGGCGGGGGTGGCTATTCCTTTGAGGCCGGCGACTTTCGCGTTGATGTTGTCGGCGACGGTGATCGGGGGGTAGCCCTGTTCGCCGGGGGCGAGGGTGCCGGGGAGGGCTTGGATCACCGCGTCGTGGTTGCCGTCGAAGAAGAAGGCGGCGGAGCGGCGGCGGCGGATGTGGCCGTCGATGATCGGCGGATCGACACGGTGGAGGGTGGACATCCAGCGGTCGTTGGTCCAGCGGGCCATCGCGTCACCGAGGTTGATCAGTAGAGCGCCTTGCGCGGGCTGCACGTTGTGCCAGTGGCCGTGTTTGTCGAGCACCTGCAGACCGGGGACGCGGTCGGCCCACAGGATGGTGAGGATGCCGAAGTCGGTGTGTGCGCCCATGCCGGTCATGTCGCCGTCGAGACGCAGTTCGCCCTCTGGCAGGGCGTAGTTGTTCATCTTCAGCGCGTCGATGGAATGGTCGGTGAGGGTGTCGAAGTAGTCGGCGGGTAGCCGCAGGGCTGCGGTGAAGGCGCGTAACAGGATTCGCGACAGCCGCTGTGCGTGGGCGAAGTAGGTGTCGATCGCGGGACGGAAGCCCGGCGCGGCCTCGGGCCAGTTATTGGCGGCATACGACGACGCGGGTAGGTCGAGACCGGGGAAGTCGGTGGACTGGGTGCCGACGATGAAGGCCTCGTAGAAGTCGTTCATCTGATTCGCCGTGGGCAGTCCCAGACTCAGGCTCAGCGATTCCGACCTCGGCGGCGAGTAGCCACGGTTCTCCGAGGTCGAGCGGCGGTAGCGCGTCTTGATGTCGAGTGGCAGTGCGAAGAACTCGTCGAGCGCGTCGGTGAGTCCGGCGAGTACCTCGTCGGGGATGGCATGGCCGACGATCTGCATGAAGCCGACCTCGCGGCAAGCGGTGTCGATTTCGGCGGCGACCGCCGCGCGACCGGCATCGTCGGTGCCGGTCAGAAAGGGAGTGATGTCGATGGTGGGGACGGTGAACGGGGACGTCATCTCTTCAGGGTCTATTGCATGTATTGCCTCCGCATTACAGAACTGATGGAAGAGCAGACATGTAGTGAGTACGTAACTGTCCGGAAATCGACCACAAGTTGCATGTAATCATCGCGCAGAAGCGCGCGACGACCAGGAGGACGACATGCAGAACCACCGACACCGCAGGCGCGCCGCGACCTCGGGAGCAGTGCTGTTGGCGGCGCTGCTCGCCGTCGCCGGTTGCGGCACCGATTCCCCGGATCAGGGTGGCGCCGCTGTCGTGCTCGAACCCGCGGCGCCCGCGCAGACACTGCGCGGGGTGTGCCCGGACACGGTCACCATCCAGCTGCAGTGGCAGCCACAATCCGATCAGGGCGGGTTGTTCCAGCTGCTCGGGCCCGGGTACCGCGTGGACGAGGAGACCAAGTCGGTCGAAGGGCCGCTGGTGGCAGGCGGTAAGGACACCGGTGTGCGGTTGCAGCTGCGCGCGGGTGGGCCCGCGATCGGTTTCCAGTCCGTCCCCTCGCGCATGTACGTCGACGACACCGTCACGCTCGGGGTGGTGCACGGCGAGCAGGTGATAGCGGCGAGTGCCGCCAAGTCTGTCGTCGCTGTCACGCCGCTGCTGAAGTACAGCCCGTCCATTCTGATGTGGGATCCGGCGAGTCACCCGGACTGGCGTTCGATCGCCGACATCGGCCGCTCGAACGCGCCCGTTGTGGTGTCGAAGGAGCAGATCTTTCCGCAGTGGCTGGTGGCCAAGGGCCTGCTGAAACAGTCGCAGATCGATACCGGATACGACGGCGCCCCGGCCCGCTTCGTCGCCGACCCGACGATCGCCCAGCAGGGTTTCGCCAGCGCGGAACCGTACGTCTACGAGCGCGAGGCCCGTGCCTGGAACAAGCCGGTGGCCTACGACCTGATCAAGAACTCCGGCTTCGACACCTATGCCTCGAATCTCACCGTGCGCGCCGACACAGTCGACGGACTGGCACCGTGTCTGGCCAAGTTGGTACCGATCGTGCAGCAGGCCGGCGCCGACTTCGGCTCCGCACCAGCCGACGCCAATGCCAAGGTCGTCGATATCGTGTCTCGCACACCGGCATTCACTCCCTATCCGGCAGGTGAGGCGGAGTTCGCCGCGAAGCAGCTCGTCGAGCTCGGCCTGTTGGCCAACGAGGCCGACGGCTCCTTCGGCACCTACGAGCAGGCTCGAACCCAGCGCAACCTCGAGGACCTGCGGCCGATCCTGGTGGCAGGCGGTGCGGCGATCCCACCGGCGCTGACAGCGGGCGAGATCTTCACCAACCGCTTCACCGACCCGAAAATCGGCATTCGCTGACCACGTGGAACCTCCGAACTGTGCTGGAGCGAAGGTTCTTTCGTAGGTCGCGAGGTTTCCCTGTCGGGACTACTTCCAAGCCGGGAGCGGCGGTAAGGGGCCGGTCAGGTCGCTACCTGAGGTACGGCCGACGAGCCAGCCGAGGAGGGCGGTGGCGGGGCCGAGGACGGTGTGGTGGGGACGGCCAGGGCCGACGGTGGCGATGAAATCTGTGTCGGTGGACTGGATGTCGAACGTGGGGGTGGCTTCGGGCTGGAGTTTGGCGGAGAGGTCCGCGATGGTCTCGGGGAGAAGCCGCGCGACGAAGGGGGCAGGCCAATCGGCGGCGGTGTAGCCGACGTCGAGGTCCACGTGGTGGATTTCGGTCTCGCGCAGCCGCATCCAGGGGATCTGGTCGGCGGTGAGGGTGCCGCCCTGGCGGTTGCGGACCTCGACCTGCCAGTCGGCGGCGGGCATGGTGGTGGCGACGGCCTGCCAGCGGTGCGCGGTGGCGGTGAAGTCCGCGTGCTGCACGGTCAGCGGTCGGGGTGCACCTGCCTCGATATCGGCATCACGAATGGCGACGCTCGGGTACTGCGGCATCTCGATGCCGGTGCGGGCCCACAGCAGCAGGTTCAGCAGGCTGTCGGCATTGCGTGCCATGTGCGCCAGCACGTGACCGCGCGTCCACCCCGGTAACAGGGACGGTTCGGCCAACGCCGGATCGGTGAGGGTGCCGATGGCGGCGTCGAAGCGCGCGGTGGAGGCGGCGACCTGATCGAGCAGGTCGGTGGGAGTAGCCGTTTCGCTGGTCACGGATTCGAGGGTAGTGCGCCGCCGTCGCCGCGGACGCGAGAACGACGGCGTCGAACCTGCTCTGTGGACAACTCCGAACCTGTGGACAACTGGGGATGATCGGCCGTCGACGCCGGATCGCCGGAGCGGCTCCGTGTGACGATTCAGCTAGCGATGATCGCGTCGGCCTCGATCTCCACCAGCAGGTCAGGGGCGATCAGCGCGGTGACCTCATACATGGAGGCCGCGGGGCGGATCGTGCCGAACACTTCGGCATGGGCGGCCGCGACCTCGGGCCAGCGGGCGATATCGGTGACGAACATGCGCGTGCGCACCACGTCGCGCACGCTTGCCCCGGCCTGCTCCAGCGCGGCGGCGATGCGAGCCAGGACCTCACGGGTCTGGGCGCCGATATCGTCGCCGCCGACAGCGCCACCACCGGCGACAGCGGCGGTGGTACCGCTGACGATTACCTGGTCGCCGACCCGTACCGCTCGCGAATACCCGACGACATCTTCGAAATCGGAGGCTGAGGAAATGTTCACCCGAGTTGTGGTCATGATTGCCAGAATGGTCCACCGCGTGGTGGAGGACAATTCATTTCCCCGTCGTCTCGTGGTCGGATCGCGACGGTATGCATGGCAAATGAACGCGCGTCCAGGTCTTCGTCTTTTCCCTCTCACCGCCGCTTTGTGCGCCGCCGCCGTGGTGGCGGGCTGCTCGTCGCCGGACTCCGCGGCCGGCTTCACCGCCGGCAAGGACCAGCCGCTGGTGATCTCGCTCGACGACCTGGTCGCCAAGGCGGGTACCAGCGCGGTGCTGGGGGTCAGCCTCGAGCCCGAGCACGGCAATGTCACCCGCCGGGCCGACGGCGCCTACGTCTACACCCCGAGCGCCGGCTACATCGGTCTCGACCAGTTCACCGTCACCACCACCGACGCGGTTCGCCTCTACACGACCGATATTCCGGTGCTCGGCGAGTTCGGTGGCACCACGGTGCAGGGCAGTGGGTTCGGCTCGGCCTGGACCGCGGTGCCCGGTAGCACCGACGAGTTCTATGGGCTCACCGACCGCGGCCCGAACGTCGACGGTCCGGCTAAGAACGAGAAGCTCTCGCCGACACCGGGTTTCGTGCCCAAGATCGGCCGGTTCAAGCTGGTCGACACCAAGGCCGTGCTGCAGTCGAGCATCGAACTGCGGAGCAAGTCGGGCGTGCCGTTCAACGGGCAGGTCGACACCTCGGCCAGCACCGGCGAGACCATCAAGGACCTCCAGGGCAATGTCCTGCCGCCCACCGATCACGGCATCGATCCCGAAGGCCTCGTCGCACTGGCCGACGGCACCTTCTGGATCTCCGACGAATACGGTCCGTTCCTGGTGCATTTCGATGCCACGGGCACCGAGATCGAGCGGCTCGCGCCCGGCAGCGGCCTGCCGAAGGAGATCGCGCTGCGCACACCCAACCAGGGCATGGAGGGGCTGACCATCACTCCCGACGGCAGCACCCTGGTCGGCATGGTGCAGAGCGCGCTCAACACCCCCGGACTGAGCGGCTCGGCCAAGGAGGTGCCGTTCGCGCGGATTGTGACCGTCGATCTGAAGACCAAGGCGCAGAAGGAATTCCTGTACCCGCTGGAAAACCCGAAGCAGTCGAAGGTCGCGGTCTCGGAGATCACCGCGCTGAGCGCCACCACGTTCCTGGTCGACGAGCGTGACGGCAACCTCGCGCCCAAGTCGGACAAGAAGATCTGGACCATCGACATCGCGGGCGCGACCGATGTCGGCCCGCAGTCCGCCGTGCCGGGCGCGACTTACGACGCCGAGAAGGGCGGCCTGCTGATCGACGGCAAGCCCCTGGAGACGCTGATCGGGGTCACCCCGACCACCGAAGCCGTCGCCGCGCTGACCAAGGCGGGCGTCACCCCGGTCGCGAAGAAGAGCAACCTCGACCTCTCCGCGCTGGTCGCCGCACTCGACGAGAAGGGCAGGTTCTTCGGTCACGACAAGATCGAGGGCATCGCCACCCTCGACGGCGGCAAGACCATCTACATCGCCAACGACAGCGACTTCGGCCTGGCCGCCAGCCAGGGTGAACAGCCCCCGTTCGGGCTGAAGCCCAAGACGCTGCCCAACGGTGCACAGGACACCGGCGAGGTGCTCGCGGTGGACACGACCAAGCTGCCGGCGAAGATCGACGGCTACACGGTGAAGATCACCGTCAAGTAGTCCACTCGCGGGCTTCGACGAGTACCGCGGTGGCCAGGGCGAGCAACCACAGCGACATGGTTCCGACCTGGATTCGCTGGGCTATGCCGAGCGCGTAGGAGCCGGACAGGTTGTCGGCGACCATCATCCAGATGGTCGCCGCCGACCCGAGAACCAGTACGGCGACACCGAATTCCCGCAGGATCCGCCAGCGGTGGTAGCGGTAGGCGGCGGCGCTGAAGGCGAACGCCGCCACCGCGATCGAGGTGACGGCCAGTGTGCTCGTGAGCGCGTGCGGTTGATGCAGTTGCGGAAACAATCCGCTGTCGCCGCCGCACGCGCTGTCTCCCGGGGCGCAGTCGTGGAGCGGGAGCAGGGCGTCGGCGATGGTGGACGCGCCGAAACACAACAGCGCTGTCCAGCCGATCGTGGTCAGCCGGCGGCGCCGAAAAACGAGCAGTCCGCCCAGCGCCGCGGGGATCAGCAACAGGCCGACCACGGTGTCGGCGGTGCCGAACACCTCACGGTAGGGCTTGCCCTCGGCGTCGAGTTCGCTGAGGAAGTCGTTGACCGGGTCGGTGTCGATCGGCAGCGCGAATTCCAGCAGCCAGGACGAGTAGCACAGGCCCGCGATCGCGATCGCGAGCGCGATCAGCAACGAGTAGCCACGGGTGTGCCGTGCGAATTCGGTCACACCGACCATTGTGCGTGTCCGGCCGCCACCGCCCGGATCAGGCGCGTCGAAAGCGGGGACGTGGTTTCATCGTGGCATCACAGGCACGCACAGGTTGCTGTCAGGTTCGCCGTGCAGGGTGTTTGGTAACCAACGGAGAGGTCCTCGATGAGCTACATGATCGCGCTGGCAGGTTTTGCCACGATCCTCGCGCTGGCCGTGTCCGGATTCGTCGCGGCGGAGTCGTCGCGCGCACGGGTGCGGGTTCGCGCCGAACGCAGTCCGCGTCGTCGCTGAAGAACTCGATAGTCACCGGTCAGGATTGGAGCGTTTCACCAGTGCGGTGATCCGCTCGGCCGCCGCCTGCGGATCTTCGTGCTCCCACACCCGGATGACCGCCCAGCCCGCCGCAGTCAAGGCGATGTCGGTGGCGCGATCGCGGGCGACATTGCCTGCCAGCTTGTCGGCCCACCACTGCGCGTTGTTCTTCGGATCGGTCGCGTGGTCAGGGCAGCGATGCCAGAAACAGCCGTCGACGTAGACGGCGATGCGCAGTCGTGGAAACACCACATCCGCGCGACGGCGCTGACCTTTGATGGGCGGACGGTCGACGAAATAGCGCAGGCCGGCCCGGTGCAATTCGCGGCGTAGTGCCAGCTCGGGAGCAGTATCAGCGCGTCGCTGCTTGGACATTCGCGCGCTTGTGGCGGCGTCTGTGACGAGCTTGCGCGCAGCGGATGACCTCGACGAGGCGGCGGACTCGTCGGGCGATTCCCGGTTGTCTGCCCGCCGCGCGCTCATGCCGCCCAGCCGCCCATGCGGTCGAGGTGATCCCGGACGTCGTCGAGGAATCCGGGCGGGAAGCGCAGGCTTCCCATCTCGGTGCGGCGCAGGAATCCCGCCGTCGCGCGGGGAGAGAGCAGGCGGGGCTCGGTGAGGAAGTTCTTCAGGTCCTCGTAGGGCTCGTGGACCGGCCAGGTCGAGAGGGGGACGCGGTGCACGACGCCCGCGTGTCCCCAGGCGGCGCTCGGCCACGGCTGGCCCGCGGCTATCGGCTCTCCCACGGTCAGCGGGTCCGACGGCGCGGCCAGGCGTTCGCCGACCCAGTTCGCCATCCGCACGCTCACCGCGTTGCCCACCAGTTTCCAGCGATGACCGTGGCGCACGCCGGGAACATCGAGGGCGGGGGCGGTCCAGTCGGCGTCGAACCCCTGTAATCGTTCGCCGTCGACGATCCCCGGCGTCACGATCTCGCCCGCGGGCAACCGGACCGCGGGCGGACTGGCGATGCCGAGACCGGAACCGCCCTTGAGGGTCGGCACCGCGTTCACCGCCCAGCCGAGGCCGCGCACACCCTCGGTCCAGTAAAAGCCGCACGGATCGCAGTCCGGATCGCCGTAGTCGCGGGGACCGGCGTCGTCGCCGAACAGCACCTGGCGGGGGTCCTCGGTGCGCGAAGCCAGCATCAGCACGCGCTGACGTCGTTGCGGCAAGCCGAACGCGCGACCGTCGACGACCCGATAGGCCCAGGCGTACCCGAGCTCCTCCAGCGCGGCGGTGATGTGGCGCATGGCCGCGCCGCGACCCAGCTGCAGCATGAACGGGACATTCTCGATCAACAGCCACCGCGGTCCGCGCTGCCTGCGCACCAGCCGGAAAACCTCGTCGACCAGGCCGGATCGACGACCGGTGATGCCCGCGGTGCGCCCGGCTTGTGAGAGGTCCTGGCACGGGAAACCCGCCGCGACCAGCTCGGTGCCCGCGGGGAGCGACCGCAGGCGGGTGATGTCGCCGTGCAGGTCGGTGTCGGGGAACCGCGCCGCGAGGACACCCTGGGCACCGGGATCGATCTCACACAGCAGCTCCGACGCCCAACCATGACTGCTCAGACCGAGTTCGAGCCCGCCGATCCCGGCGAACAACCCGACCATCCGCGACAACGAGACTCCTGTGTTTTCGGAGCGCTCGGCGCGCTCGGGTTAGCGGCCACCGGGTGGTCCGCTCTTCAGCGACCCGTTCCCTCGCGCCTGGGGCGAATTGTATCGGTCCCCTGAACAGGTGCGGGCCGCGAACGAATCCTTCCCGACGGCGGGTGCCGCGTGGCTCGGCAGGGGGTAGACGGGTGGGCTCGGGCCGAGGAAAATCGGTGGCCGGGGGTGGGGGTGCTCTGGGACTCTTGATGGGCCGAACTTGTCGGACCCAAGTGCGAACATCACCTGGCGTCCGTACCGGAAAACCAACCAGCCGACCGGACATCAAGGGGGAGTTTTGTCTGTCACATCAGAGCTGGCGGCCGCCGAATCGGAGGCCGACAGATCGGAGCGGCCGTCGCCGCAGTCGAGTGGGGGAATGCGGTCGCTGCGGCGATTTCTGCCCTTTCTCCGGCCCTACCGGGCGCCGCTGCTGCTGGCCAACGTGCTGGCGATCGTCACCGCGAGCACCGCGATCGCGATCCCGCTCGTCATCGCACGGGTGGTCGACGGGCCGATCGCGCGGCGCGATTTCGTCGGTCTGCTGGCACCGGTCGCGCTGATCTTCCTGCTCGGATCACTCGAATCGTTCGGTATGTGGGGCAGGCGATGGCTGGTGTCCAAGCCCTCGACGATGTTCGAAATCACCATGCGCGCCAAGCTTTTCACGCAACTGCAGGCCCTCTCGATCGGCCGCCACGACGGCTGGCAGTCGGGTCAGCTGCTCTCGCGCGCCATCGACGATCTGTCGGTGCTGCGGCGGTTCGTCGCGTTCGCCGGTCCGTTCCTCATCGTCAACGGGGTGATCATGCCCACCGGGCTGATCGTGTTGTTCGCGATGAACTGGCAAGTGGGACTGATCTTCACGGTGACCTCCCTGCCGCTGACGCTGTTCTGCGCGCGCTTCGTCCGCCGCTTCGAGGTGGCCTCGCGGCGTTCGCAGGATCAGTCCGGCGACCTGGCCACCATCGCCCAGGAATCGGCGCAGGGCGTGCGGGTGCTCAAGGCGCTGGGGCGCGGCCGCTTCTTCGGGACGCGTTTCACCGCGCTCTCGCGCGAGCTGCAGCGCACGGAAATGGAGAAGGTGCGCCTGGACGCCACGCTGTGGGCGGCGTTGGTGACCTTGCCGACCGTGTCGATCGCGGTGTCGCTCGGGGTGGGTGGCTACTCGGTGGTGCACGGCTCGATGACGATCGGCACGCTGGTCGCGAGCATCACGCTGGCCACGTTCCTGCAGTGGCCGATCATCTGGCTCGGCTTCCTGCTGTCGGAGCTGTTCGAGGCGCGCACCGCGGCCGATCGATTCTGGGAGATCATCGACACCCCGCTCGACATCACCGACCCGCCGCACCCGGCGGAACTACCTGACCCGCTGCGCGGGGTACTGGTCATCGACCGGGTCCGCTTCGCCTACCCGCGATCCGGGGGCGGTCCGGAACACACCGTGCTGGAAGAGATCTCGCTGCGGATCCGGCCGGGGGAGACGGTCGCGCTCGTCGGCGCGACGGGTAGCGGCAAGACCGCGCTGCTCGAGCTGATTCCCCGGCTCTACGACGTCAGCGGCGGCCGGATCACCATCGACGGTGTCGACATCGCCACGCTGCGCCTGGCGGAGCTGCGCCGGGTGGTGACGGTGGCTTTCGAGGAACCGGTGCTGTTCTCGGCCAGCGTGCGCGAGAACGTGGCACTGGGCGACGCGCGTGCCACCGATGTCGACGTGCGGCAGGCGCTCGATATCGCGCAGGCGAGCGAATTCGTCGACGCGTTGCCGTGGGGGCTCGACACCCGCATCGGTGAGCAGGGCATGAGTCTGTCGGGCGGCCAGCGTCAGCGTCTGGCCCTGGCCAGAGCTGTGCTCACCGGCGATACCGCCGCCCACGGCCGGATCATGGTCCTCGACGACCCGCTGTCGGCGCTGGACGTGGAAACCGAAGAGCGCGTGCAGGATCAGCTGCGGGCGGTGCTCTCCGGCGCTACCACTCTGCTCGTCGCGCACCGGCCGTCCACCGCCGCGCTGGCCGACCGCGTCGCGTTGCTCGCCGACGGACGCATCGTCGCCGAGGGCAGCCACGAGAAACTGCTGCGCACGAGCAGCCACTACCGCGAACTGATGGGAGGTGAAGCATGAGCACCGAGACGGTGACGACGGAAAAGGAAGTGCCGGAGGAGAAGTCCGATCTGGCGGCCGACTGGCGCGGTATCGCCAAGGAGGACGACGCCGTCACCGGGACCGGAAACCTGGTGCTGGCCGGGCGATCCCGGCGATTGCTCCTCGATCTGGTGCGGCCCTACCGCAAGCAGGCGATTCTCACCTTCGTCCTGATCCTGCTCGACAACGCGGCCAAGGTGTCGCTGCCGCTGTTCATCGCCTACGGGCTCGACCACGGCATCAGCCAAGGTCGCCAGGGCAATTGGACGCCGATGATCGCGACCGTCGCCGGATTCGTCGCGGTGACGTTGCTGTCGGGGCTCACCACGTTCGCCTTCCTGCGGGCCTCCGGGTCGCTGAGTCAGCGGGTGCTGTTCGACCTGCGGGTGCGCGCGTTCCGGCACACGCAGCGATTGAGCGTGTCGTTCCACGAGAAGTACACCTCGGGCAAGGTCGTCACCCGGCTCACCAGCGATATCGAAGCACTCCAGGAACTGCTCGAAGGCGCGCTGAATCAGGCGCTGAGCGCGGTGATCTCGGTGGTGACCATCGCTGCCCTGCTGATCTGGCTCGACCCGCTGCTCGCCTCGATCGTGCTGATCGGGTTCGTGCCGCTGGTGCTGGTCACCCGGTGGGCGCAGCGGCGTCAGCGCGCGGGGTACCGGCGCACGCGCGGGGCGATCTCGCGCGTTGTCGTGCAGTTCGTCGAGTCGATGAGCGGCATGCGGGCGGTGCAGGCGTTCCGGCGCGAACATCGCAACGAGGAGGTCCTCGGCGTCGAGGATTCGGCGTACCAGAAGGCGACGACCACCGCGGTCCGCGGGATGGGCGACTACGTCGGGCTCTCCAACTTCATCGGCAAGCTGACCACGGTGATCGTGCTGCTGGTCGGCGCCTGGCAGGTGATGGAGGGCAACCTCGCGATCGGTGTACTTGCCGCGTACCTGCTCTACCTCGACCAGTTCTACGGTCCCCTCGACGAACTCGCGCAGGTGTTCAACTCCTACCAGTCCGCCGCCGCGGCGCTGGAGAAGATCTCCGGCGTGCTCGAGGAGGAACCGGCGGTCGCCGAACCCGAACGCCCGGTGACACTCGAGCGGGCGACCGGTGCGGTGCGGATGGACCAGGTCTGGTTCGGCTACAACACCACGTCGGTGCTGCCGGAATTCGACCTGGAGATCCCGGCCGGACAGGTGGTGGCGCTCGTCGGTGCCACCGGTGCGGGCAAGTCGACGCTGGCGAAACTGCTCACCCGGTTCTACGACCCGAGCGGTGGCGTCATCACGCTCGACGACGTGGATCTGCGCCACCTAGCCGATGTCGAGCTGCGCAGACACGTCGTGATGATCACGCAGGAGGCATACCTGTTCTCCGGCACCATCGCCGACAACATCCGGCTCGGCAGGCCCGAGGCGACCGACGCCGAGGTCGCCGCGGCCGCGCGCGCGGTGGGGCTGGACGCCTTCGTCGGCGGACTTCCCGACGGCTACGCCACCGACGTGCGCACGCGCGGCGGCAGGCTCTCGGCGGGCCAGCGTCAGCTGGTGGCGTTCGCACGGGTGTTCCTGGCCGATCCGGCGGTGATCGTCCTCGACGAGGCCACCTCCAGCCTGGATATCCCCGGTGAGCGGCTGGTGCAGCACGCGCTGGAGACCCTGCTGCGCGACCGCACGGCCGTGATCATCGCCCACCGGCTGTCCACCGTGGCCATTGCCGACCGGGTGCTGGTGCTCGACGGCGGCCGGATCGTGGAGGACGGCGCACCGGCCGAGCTGATCGCGGGCCAGGGCCGCTTCGCAGGATTGCACGCCGCATGGCGGGATTCGCTGGTGTGATGCGCCCGTGTTGTGCAGCGCCGGGGCTGGTGTCGCTTACCGTAGAGAGGTGACGACCCCAGCCCCGGGCCCGGCCGACGGCCCCACCGAGATCAGACCTGCCTCCCGGTGGCCTGCGGTGCTCACCTGGCGTGCCCACGACAACACCCGCATGGAATCGGTGCGGGTGACGGTGAACGGCAATCGGATCAGGGCGGCGGGCCGGATGATCGGCTGCGCCGGCGATGAGCACCCGGCATTCAGCGCGTCGTACGACCTGGTCACCGACGAAGCGGGCGCGACGCGACGGTTGTCGCTGCGTACCACCACGGCGGCCGGTGAACGCCATGCCTCGATCTCGCGCGACGAGGAGAACTACTGGCTCGTCGACGCCGGCGGCACGCACGTGCGCTCCACCTTCGGCGGCGCCCTCGACGTCGACGTGGTGCTGAGCCCGTTCTTCAACACCCTGCCGATCCGCCGGTTCGGCCTGCAGAACGCCGTCGGCGACGTCCAGGTCCCCGTCGTCTACGTGCGACTACCCGACCTGCTGGTGCAGGAGGCCGAGCTCATCTACTCGAGCGCGTCCGACGGGATCAACGTCCTCTCGCCGGTCTCGAGCGCCACCCTGACGGTCGATCCGGAGGGTTTCGTCCTCGACTACCCGGGGCTGGCCGAACGCGCCTGATCTCGCGAGAGGTACTCAGAGCGCGCGGAGCACCCCACCGTCGCGACCGGCGCGGTGAAGTTCACCGAGCCAGTCGCCGGCGCCGGGCGTGACGCCGGTGATGTTCCAGGTCGTGCGGTCGTCGTAGGCGGTGCGGCCGCGGAAACCCGTCTCGACGAGTTCGCCGAGACGGCTGTCCGCGCGCAGGGATTCGCGGGCAGTGACGAGTGTCTCGATGGCCTCGTCGAGCACCCGTTCCAGCGCGGTCGCGTTCGGCTCGCAGATGGCACGCACGAGGTCGGGCGCGGTACCCGCGACGCGGGTTCCGTCTCGGAACGAGCCCGCCGCCAGGCCGAGCGCCAGCTTCCCGCCCGCGGCCCCCGCCGCGGCCAGCGCTTCGGCCAGCACATGCGGCAGGTGCGAGATCCGCGCGACAGCGCGATCGTGCTCCTCGGCGAGCACCGGAACCACCACCGAACCACAGTCCAACGCGAGCCGCACCACCCGCGACCACGGTTGCACCCGCGTTCCCTCGTCCACTCCGACCGCCCAGACCGCACCCTGGAAAAGATCGGAATCAGTGGCAGCCCAACCGGATTGGGACGTTCCCGTCATCGGATGCCCGCCAACGTACAAGGCCTCGAGTCCGTGCTTTCGCACCGCGTCCAGCACCGGCCCCTTCACGCTCACCACATCGGTCAGCGGGCACCCGGGCGCGAGCACGGCGATGTCGGCCAGCAGGTGTTCGACCGCGGGCATCGGCACCGCGATCACCAGCAGCGCGTCCAGCTCGGCAGCCCGGGCCAGCACCGCGGACAGGTCGCCGGACACCTCGAAACCGTCCTGACACGCCGCGGAGACGCCGGATTCGGAGCGGTTGTAGCCGAACGCCCGGTACCCCGCCGCGACGGCGGCGCGCAGCAGCGAACCGCCGATCAGGCCGGTCCCGAGGACGCACACAGCCCCACGCTCGTCGATGCTCATCCGAACAGATTGGCACACGAGTTCATCATTAGGGGTGGGACAGACTACCGTTTGGTCCATGGCAGCACAGCGCTCGGGCACGAACAGGGCGACGTCGGATGACGACTTCGACGTCGAAGGGTTCGCAGTGGCCGTGGTCCGCGAAGAAGGCACATGGCGGGTCAGCCCGCTCAGCTCCGATGCCCTGCACGATCTGTCGGCCGCCGAGACCGAATTGAAGGCTTTGCGCAGCTCAGGTGCGGTGTTCGGCCTGATCGACGTCGACGATGAATTCTTCATCGTGTTGCGTCCCGCGCCGAGCGGCACCCGTCTGCTCGTCTCCGACGCCACCGCGGCGATCGACTACGACATCGCCGCCGACGTCCTCGACGCGCTCAATGTCGAGATCCCCGACATCGACCCCGACGATCTCGACGACGTCGAACCGTGGGAGGAGGGCGACCTGGGCGTCCTGGCCGACCTGGGCCTGCCCGAACCGGTTCTCAGTGTGATCATCGCCGACACCGATCTCTACCCCGACGAGCAGCTCGGCATGATCGCCCAGCGTCTCGGTTTCGCCGACGAATTCGCCGCGGTCCTGGACAAAATGCCGAGGTGACCGACGAGGAGATGATGCGCGCCGCCTTGGCGGCCGCAGCCGACGCCGACCCGCGCGATGTGCCGGTCGGCGCCGTCGTCTTCGACGCGCAAGGTCGTGAACTGGCCCGCGCCACCAACGCGCGCGAAGCCCTCGGCGACCCCACCGCGCATGCCGAAGTCCTGGCCTTGCGCGCGGCCGCGGCAGTCCACGGCGACGGCTGGCGACTCGAAGGCGCGACCCTCGCGGTCACCCTCGAACCGTGCACGATGTGCGCGGGCGCCCTGGTGCTGGCGCGAATCGGCAAGGTCGTGTTCGGCGCCTGGGAACCCAAAACCGGTGCCGTCGGCTCGCTCTGGGACGTCGTCCGCGATCGCCGCCTCAACCACCGCCCCGAAGTCCGCGGCGGCATCCTCGAACCGGACTGTGTCGCCCTCCTCGACACCTTCTTCAAAAACCAGCGCTGACCAGCCGATTTAACAATCTCGCACCCACTCCGGTACCGTAGTCGGCGGTGGCGTGTCCGAGCGGCCTAAGGAGCACGCCTCGAAAGCGTGTGAGGGGTAACCCCCCTCCGAGGGTTCAAATCCCTCCGCCACCGCCATGAGCCCCTCACTTGTTCACGCAGGTGGGGGGCTTTTTCTTGTCCGAAATGTGCGCCGGTACGACGACGGCGAGGTCCGCACGGCTCGCGTGAAATGGTGCCGGAAGGTGACCGGGGTGGCGAAACCGGCCGCGGTCGCGATTTCCTCGATGGGTGCGTCGCCGGTCTCGAGCATGGCCAGTGCCGCCTGGATCCGCTGGGCGATCAGCCATTTGTTCGGCGTCGCCCCGGTTTCCCGGACGAAATGGCGCAGGTAGGTGCGCGGTGAGAGTCCTGCGACCCGGGCCAGATCGGGTACGCCGATCGGGTCGGCGAGGTGTTCGAGCGCCCAGGAGAGGCTGCGGGCGATGGGGGCGTCGAGGGGTTCGGGGGGCATGGGCGATTCGATGTATTGAGCTTGGCCGCCCGCGCGGTGGGGCTGGATGACGAGGCGGCGGGCGACGGCGTTGGCGACGGACGCGCCCAGGTCGTTGCGAACCAGATGGAGCGCCAGGTCCAGCCCGGCGGCGCAGCCCGCGCTGGTCAGGATGTCGCCTTCGTCGGTGTAGAGGGGCTCGGGGTCGACCTCGACCAGGGGGTAGCGCTCGCGCAGCAGGTCGGCGTATCGCCAGTGCGTGGTGGCCCGGCGGCCGTCGAGCAGGCCGGCGGCGGCCAGGGCGAACGCGCCGGAGCAGATCGACACGATCCGGGAGCCGTTGCGGTGCGCCCGGCGCAGCGCGTCGATCAATTCCGGCGAGGTCCGCGCGCGCGGGTCGGCGACGCTTGGGACCACGACCGTGTCGGCGGCGGCGAATTCCGCGAGGCCGTAGGGGCTGGTCATGGTCGCGCCGCCGATCACGCGGACGGGTTCGGGGGTTTCGGTGCAGATTTTCAGCTCGTACCAGGGCTGCTCGATATCGGGCCAGGTCAGGCCGAAGACCTCGATGACGATGCCGGTTTCGAACGCCGTCATCCCGTCGTACGCCAGCACGGAGACAGACCTCATGTCTAAATCTTAGCGATAGTCGTCATCTATGCCACTTCTCCCGATGACACGGAAGTCCGACCATGGAGATATGTTGAAGCAACTCAAGGACTTCGCCATCGGAATCCACACCGCGAACGCGATCCGGCACGGCATCCGCCCACCTGTCGCGGCTCGGCCGGAAAGCCGGAAGTCGCGGTGCGGGGGAGCGCGGACCACCCGGTAGCGGCAAGATCTGTCGTCGGGTATTCACCTCGTCCGACCTGCGGTGTATTCCTCGCGTAATAGACTGGGTTACACCGAATCCGGGAAGGAACGATGATTATGCGCGGGCGACAGCCGCCACCCGCGAAGTCCGGAATCGGGCTCGGGGGAAAACTTCTGGTTCTCATCGTGCTCGGCTGGGTCGCTGTCGGGCTGCTCGCGGCCGGCCAGCGCCACCACTTCGCTCACCTGCCCAAGCAGTGTTCGGACTGGGCGACCATCGCGGTCACCGCCGCGGCGGGGCCCGCGAACTACATCGGGCTCAATCCGCGCGTCACCGAATGCCAAGTGCCGCAGCCGAGTCAGTAGCGAAACGGCCGGGGAACACGAGTTCCCCGGCCGTCGACGCTCAGCCTTGCGGTAGCGGCGCGACCTGCCGCTGTTCGGCCTGGACCTCGCGCAGCCGGGAGCCCTCGATGTCGATATCGGGCACGATCCGGTCCAGCCACTTCGGCATCCACCACGCCCACTTGCCCAGCAGCACAAGCAGAGCGGGAATGAGCACCATCCGGACGACGAACGCGTCCAACGCCACGCCCGCGGCCAGCGCGAAGCCCATCGACTTGGCGGTGACATCGGATTCCAGCAGGAACGAACCGAACACCGAGATCATGATGATCGCCGCGGAGGTCACCACGCGCGCTCCGTGGTGATAACCCTTGATCACGGCCTCGGTGGGGTCGGCGCCGTGCACGTATTCCTCGCGCATGCGGGTCACCAGGAACACCTGATAGTCCATGGCCAAGCCGAAGACCAAGCCGATCAACATGATCGGCAGGAAGCTCACCAGTGGATGTGGATCCTTGATCAGCCCGAGCTCGCCCTCCTGGAAGATCAGCACGGTCGCGCCGAAGGTGGCGCCCATCGACAGCAGGAAGCCGAGTGCGGCGGTGAGCGGGACCAGGATGGACCGGAACACCAGGATCAGCAGGATGAACGCCGCGCCCGCCACGATCGCCATGTACGGCACGATCTTGCTCAGCAGGACATGGTCGATGTCGGCGTAGATGGCGGTGGTTCCGGTGATGCCGTACGACATCTTGTACTGCTCGTTCAGATCGGATTCCGCAGCGCGCGCCGACTGCACCAGATCCTTCGTCGACTGCGCGTTGGGCCCGGTCTTGGGTATGCCGTTGATCAGGGCGCCCGCGCCGTCCTTGCTCATCTGCGGCTCGGTGACCAGATCCATGTCGGGGTAGGACTGTAGCTTGTCGCGCAAGGCATTCAGCGCCGCCTGCCGCTGGTCAGCGGGGGTTTCGCTGAGGTCGACGGCCACCTGCAAAACACCGTTGCTGCCCTCGCCGAAGCCTTCGGTGCGCAGATCGTAGGCCTTACGGACGGTGGTCGACTTGGGCAGGCTGTCCTCGCCCGGCAGGCCGAGGTTCAGGTTCAGCGCCGGTGCGGCGAGCAGGCCGAGCACCACGATGGCCAGGATCATCGTGACCGCGGGGAACTTGGCGATCCCCCTGGCCACCCGGGTGCCGTTGGTGACGACGCTGTCGTCCTCGGGATCGTGCTGGGCGATCAGCGGCAGTTTCGGCTTGAACAGCGCCTTGCCGAAGGCGCCGAGCAGCGCGGGCATCAGGGTGATGGCGGTGAGCACGGCGAACGCCGCCGCGATGGCGCCACCCAGACCCATGAACGTCAGGAACCTGACCCCGACGATGCTCAGCCCGACCAGCGCGATGATCACGGTGAGCCCGGCGAACACCACCGCCGAGCCCGCGGTACCCAACGCGGTACCGGCCGCTTCCTCGGCGGAATCCTGCACCGCCAGTTCGTGTTTGTAGCGCGAGACGATGAACAGCGCGTAGTCGATGGAGAGGGCGATGCCGATCATCGAGGCCAGGAACGTGGTGAAGCTCGGCACCGACAGCACCGAGGTCGACAGGAAGATCAGCGAGGTCGCCGCGCCCAGCCCGACGATCGCGGTGATGATCGGCACGAACGCGGCGACGATGGCGCCGAACGCCACGATCATCACCACCAATGCCACGGCCATACCGATCATCTCGGACTTGCCGCTCGGCATCTCCTGTTCCATCGCGATGGTGCCGCTGATCTCGACCGTCAGCCCGGCCGCGCGGGCGGAGTCGCCGGCGTTGTAGGCGGCCTCGCGTTCGTCGGCGGTGATGTCGGCGAAGTCCTTGATCGCGAACGGGACACTGAAGTACGCGACGGTCTCGGGTGCGGTCTCGTTCAGCACATTCAGGGGCGCGCCACTGCAGGTCGACGGATCGGGTTGCCCGGTGAGACAGCCCATTTCCTCGGTCGCGGTGATCGGATTCACGATCGGTTCGGCATGGTCGACGATGTCGAGCTGCTCGAGGTCGGCGATCAGGTCATCGATCGCGGCGCGGTTGGCCGGGTCGGTGAGCTTCTGGCCTGCGGGCGCTCCCACAACATAGGTACCGGTCACCGCGTCGAACGCGAACGCCTCCGACATACCGGGGAAGTGCTTGTCGAGGATTTCGGTGGCCCGTTCCGAGGGCAGGTTCGGCATGCTGAAGTCATCGGTCATCGGCTTCTGCAACGAGGATCCCAGCCCCGCGAGCACCATGAAGAGCAGCAACCAGACGGGCAGCACAATCCATTTGCGGCGAAAGGCCAGCTTGCCCCACCGGTAGAGATAGATGGACACGGTTCTTCTCCTCGTGGATCGGTGCGGAGCGCGGATCGGAGGTGTAGCCGGGTCGAACTAGCCCTGAGTCTGGTGCCCAGCAACGGTGATATCAAGCACCGGTGCAGCGCGGATGCCGAAAACGAACGGCCCCG
Source organism: Nocardia sp. NPDC055050 (assembly GCF_053608345.1). Lineage (NCBI taxonomy): Bacteria > Bacillati > Actinomycetota > Actinomycetes > Mycobacteriales > Nocardiaceae > Nocardia > Nocardia sp. NPDC055050. The sequence goes on along the minus strand of NZ_JBSGVG010000043.1, from coordinate 22,271 downwards.
CAATCCGGTAGCGGATTGCGGGGCCGTGCTCGAGGTCGCGGGTCAGCCGACCGAAACCGGGTGCTTCACCGTTTCGACGTTCTCGGTACGCAGCTGCTCGAGCTTCGCACCCTCGACGTCGATATCGGGCACGACGCGGTCGAGCCACTTCGGCATCCACCACGCCCACTTGCCCATGATCACCAGCAGCGCGGGCACCACGACCATGCGAACGATGAACGCGTCGATCGCCACACCGGCGGCCAGCGCGAAACCGAACGACTTGGCGGTGACGTCGGTCTCCAGGATGAAGGAGCCGAACACCGAGATCATGATGATCGCGGCCGAGGTCACCACGCGGGCACCGTGGTGGTAACCGGCGACCATCGCGTCCTTGGCCGACTTGCCGTGCACGAATTCCTCGCGCATGCGGGTCACCAGGAACACCTGGTAGTCCATGGCCAAGCCGAAGACCAAGCCGATCAACATGATCGGCAGGAAGCTGACCAGCGGCTGCGGATCTTCGATCAGGCCGAACTTGCCCTGCTGGAAGATCAGCACCGTCGCACCGAAGGTGGCGCCCATCGACAAAAGGAAGCCGAGTGCGGCGGTGAGCGGGACCAGGATCGAGCGGAACACCAGGATCAGCAGGATGAACGCGGCACCGGCCACGATCGCCAGGTACGGCAGGATCTTGCTGAGCAGTACATGGTCGACATCGGCGTAGATGGCGGTGGTGCCGGTGATGCCGTACTCCATGCCGTACTGCGCGTTCAGATCCGCTTCCGCGCCACGCGCTTCGGCGACCAGATCCTTGGTGTCCTGATTGTTCGGACCGGACTTCGGGACACCGTTGAGCATGGCGCCCTGGTTGTCCTTGCTCCACATCGGCTCGGTGACGTAATCCATGCCCTCGTAGGACTCGAGCTTGGCGCGCAGCGCGCCGACGGCGGCCTCGCGCTCACCCGCGGGCGTCGCACTCAGGTCAGCGGCCACCATGAGCACACCGTTGCTGCCCTCGCCGAAGCCTTCGGTCCGCAGGTCGTAGGCCTTACGGATGGTGGAGGTCTTCGGCATGCTGTCGTCACCGGGCAGGCCGAGGTTCAGGCCGGCGGCGGGCGCGGCGAGCGCGCCGAGCACGATCACCGACAGGATCAGCGCGACCCACGGCGCCTTGGCGATCAGCTTGGCGAAACGCTGGCCGTTGGTGACCGAGGTGTCGTCGTCGGGATCGTGCTGCGCCACGATCGGCAGCTTCGGCTTGAACAGCGACTTGCCGAAGGCGCCCATCAGCGCCGGCATCAAGGTGACGGCGGTGAGCACGGCGAACGCGGCGGCGATGGCGCCACCCAGACCCATGAAGGTCAGGAATTCCACGCCGACGATGCCGAGCGCGCCGAGCGCGATGATGACGGTGAGACCGGCGAACACCACGGCCGAACCGGCGGTACCGAGCGCGGTACCCGCGGCTTCTTCGGCCGAATCACGCACGGCCAGTTCGTGTTTGTACCGGGAGACGATGAACAGCGCGTAGTCGATCGACAGCGCGATACCGATCATCGAGGCCAGGAAGGTGGTGAAGCCGGGCACCTCCATCACCGAGGTGCCGAGCATGATCAGCGAGGTCGCCGCGCCGAGGCCGACGATGGCGGTGATGATGGGCACGACCGCGGCGACGATGGCGCCGAAGGCCACCACCATCACGATCAGCGCGACACCCATGCCGATCAGTTCGGACTTGCCGCTCGGCTGTTCCTGCTTCATCGCGATCGAGCCGCTGAGTTCGACGGTCAGCCCGGCGTTGCGGGCTTCGGCGCCGACCTCGAAGGCGGCGTCGCGCTCGGCGTCGGTCACGTCGGTGACGGCCTTGATGGTGAACGGGACGCTGAGCACACCGACGGTGCCGGGTGCGGTCTCGCTCAGCACGTTGAGCGGGGCCGACGAACACTTCGACGGGTCAGGGGCGGCGAGGCAGCCCATCTCCTCGGTGGCCGCGATGGGGCTGGCCAGCTTCTTCTCGTGATCGACGATCGACAGGTCGTTGAGCTTGGCGATGAACGCGTCGATCGCGGCCCGGTTGGCCGGGTCGGTGAGCTTCTGCCCCTCCGGAGCGCCGATCACGTAGGTGCCGGTGACGGCATCCATCGAGAACTGCTCCGACATGCCTTCGAAGTGCTTGTCGAGGATCTCGTTGGCGCGGGCCGACGGGAGCTCGGGCATGCTGAAGTCGTTGGACATCGGCTTGCTCAGGGTGGCGCCGAGGCCGCCGAGCAGCACGAACAGCAGTAGCCAGACCGGCAGGACAATCCATTTACGGCGGAAAGCGAACTTTCCCCATCTGTACAGGTATACGGACACGCGTGTGCTCCTAGCGCGAAGAACGGGTGGGTGGCATGGCTCGTAGACAGCACTCGCGGGCCACCCCTGCGGGACCCGCCTCCACAACATCGTTTTCTGCCTACCGTGCGGTAGGTAGACTACCTAGTGGATAAGTGGAGGAGCAACCTCAATATTGGGGGCGCCGGATCCGTCACACCGAATCATGGGAGGATTGCCGCCATGCCCGCCCGAGACATCGCCGACACCGTCACCGCAGGTGGGGGTACTAAACAGGCGATCCGCGACGCCGCGGTACAGCTGTTCGCCGCCAAGGGTTTCGAACAGACGAGCCTGCGCGAGGTAGCGGATGTGGTGGGAATCACGAAGGCTTCGCTCTATTACCACTACGCGTCGAAGCTCGATCTGCTTCTGGCGATCATCGATCCGATCATCGATCACATGCGCGACATCGTCGAGGACATCGAGGCTGTTCCCTACAACGACGAAGGCATTCGCGCGGTCCTGCGCACCTACCTGCGCGGCATGATCCGCCATCGCGACGCGGGGGCGCTCTGCGTGCGCGACACCGCGGCCATCGTCAACGCCATCGCCGATCGCTATCCCGACCTGATGGAACCCACCCGTGAGCTGCGGCTGTGGCTGGCCGGGCCCGATCCGACCCAGAACTCGATGCTGCGTGCCGCCGCCGCCATCGAGGTGCTCGGAGTGGCGCTGCTGTCCTCGGAGCTGGCACCAGGCGCCACCGACGAGCTGGTCGAGAAGACTCTCCTCGACGCGGCAACCTGCGTACTGACCGGCTGTATCAATTCGGCGTGAGCGGGCGGCCCGCGTGGTGACGCTTCGCTACCGCCTCCGGCCGCTGACCGCTCGATCCAGGAGCACCGCGTAAGTTCGACACCGTGCATATCACCGCCAGGGTCGATTACGCGGTGCGAACGCTGCTCGAGCTCGCCGCGGCCGACGGAGTCGTCAAGTCCGAGGCCATCGCCGCCGCCGCGCAGATCCCACCGAAGGTGCTGGAGACGGTGCTGGCCGAACTGCGTCGCGCCGAGCTCGTGCTGAGCAGGCGCGGGCCCGACGGCGGGTATCGCCTCGGCAGGCCCGCGACCGAGATCTCGGTGGCCGATGTGATCCGCGCCGTGGAGTCGCCGCTGGCGTCGGTGCGCGGGCAGCGGCCCGAAGATGTGCGGTATCCGGGCGCGGCGGAACCGCTGCAGCAGGTATGGATCGCGCTGCGGGTCAATATTCGGGCCGTGCTGGAGAACGTCTCCATCGCCGACGTCGCCACCGACCGGCTGCCCGGTTTCATCGGTGAACTGGTCGCCGACCCCGGCGCCTGGGTGCGTCGCGAGCCGCGTACACCCGCAGGCACATGAAGTTGTCCACAGGCTGAGAGTTGTCCACAGGGCAGGTAAAAGTGCTCGGCGCTGCTCACCCGCGCGCTGTAGCCTTCGACCATCATGTTGATCACCCTGCTGCGGACCTACCTGGCCCCGTACCGCGCCCAGCTGGCGGGTGTCCTCGTACTCCAGCTGATCTCGGTTATCGCGATGCTCTACCTGCCCAGCCTCAATGCCGATCTGATCGACGACGGTGTCACCAAGGGCGACATCGGTTTCATCTGGACCACCGGTCTGTGGATGCTCGCGGTGAGCTGCGTGCAGATCGTGGCCTCGGCCGCGTCGGTGTACTTCGGCGCGCAGGCGGCGATGGGCGCCGGTCGCGACATGCGCGGTGGCGTGCTGCACCGGGTGGAGACGTTCTCGGCCAGAGAGGTGGGGATGTTCGGCGCGCCGTCGCTGATCACCCGCTCGACCAACGACATTCAGCAGGTCCAGCTGCTCATCGTGATGTCGGTGACAATCCTGGTGATGGCGCCGATCATGTGCGTCGGTGGCGTCATCATGGCGCTGCGCGAGGATCTCGGGCTCTCGTGGTTGCTGCTGATCGCGGTGCCCGCCCTCGCCCTCTCCATGGGCACGATCGTGGCCAGGATGGTGCCGGGGTTCCGGCAGATGCAGGAACGCATCGACGGAGTCAACCGCGTGCTGCGCGAGCAGATCACCGGTATCAGGGTGGTCCGCGCGTTCGTGCGCGAGCGGCAGGAGATCTGGCGCTTCGGGATGGCCAACACCGCGCTCACCGACGCGTCGCTGCGCGTCGGCAAGCTGATGGCGCTGATGTTCCCGACCGTGATGTTGATCAGTAATCTCACCGCTGTCGGCGTGATCTGGTTCGGCGGTCACCATGTGGACAACGGCACGATGCAGATCGGTTCGCTCACCGCGATGCTGTCCTACGTCATGCAGATCCTGATGGCCGTCATGATGGCCTCGTTCCTGGCGATGATGGCCCCGCGCGCGGCCGTCTCCGCCGATCGGATCGGCGCGGTGCTCGAGACCGAGTCCTCGGTGCGCCCGCCGCGGTTGCCGCAGTCGTTCAAGGGCGACCAGGCCACGGTCGACCTGCAGTTCGCGGAATTCGCCTACCCCGGCGCGGAGAAGCCGGTGTTGCGCGGTATCCGATTCCAGGTGTCGCCTGGCACCACCACTGCCGTCGTCGGTTCCACCGGCGCGGGCAAGACCACGCTGATCAACCTGATCCCGCGTCTGATCGACGTCACCGACGGCGCGGTCTACGTCGGCGGCACCGATGTACGCCACCTCGACCTCGAACTTCTGCGTAGTGGGATCGGATTGGTGCCGCAGAAGGCCTATCTGTTCTCCGGCACCATCGCGACCAACCTGCGCTACGGCAACCCCGACGCCACCGACGACGAACTCTGGCACGCGCTCGAGGTCGCCCAGGCAGCCGACTTCGTGCGGGAGATGCCGCAGGGTCTCGACACTCCGGTGGCCCAGGGCGGCACCACGGTGTCGGGCGGTCAGCGTCAGCGGCTGTGTATCGCCCGCGCGCTGGTGCGCAGGCCGCGGATCTTCCTGTTCGACGATTCGTTCTCCGCGCTCGATGTCGCCACCGACGCCCGGCTGCGCGCCGCGCTCAAGCCCGAGACCGCCGACGCGTCGGTGATCATCGTGGCCCAGCGGATTCAGACGATTCGCGACGCCGACCAGATCGTCGTCCTCGAAGACGGTGCGATGGCCGGCATCGGAACCCATGACCAATTGATGCAGCGCTGCTCGGAGTACCGCGAGATCGTCGAGTCCCAGCTGAGCGTGGAGGAAGCCCGATGAGGCCAGGTGGACCCGTTCCCGGAGCGCCGGGAACGAAGGCCAAGTCGTTCCGTCCGTCGCTGAAGCGACTGGTGAGCAGGCTGGCCCCCGAGAAGTTCACGGTCGGTGTGATCGTCGCGCTGGTGATCACTTCCGTGGTGCTCAATACGCTCGGCCCGTATCTGCTCGGCAGGGCGACGAACCTGGTGTTCGACGGCTTCGTCGGTAAGCAGCTCGAGCCCGGCCTCACCAAGGACCAGACCGTCGAGCTGCTACGCAGCCAGGGCGAGACCACCCGCGCCGACATGCTCTCGGCGATGAACGTGATCCCCGGTACCGGCATCGACTTCGACGCCGTCGGCCGCGTGCTGATGCTCGTGCTCGCGCTGTACGTGGCCGCCGCGATCTTCGGCTGGCTGCAGGGTTATCTGCTCAATATCGCCATCAACCGCACCGTGAAGCGGCTGCGCGACGAGGTGGAGCAGAAGCTGCACCGGCTGCCGCTGCGCTACTTCGACACCGCGCCGCGCGGTGACGTGCTCAGCCGCGTCACCAACGACGTCGACAATGTCTCGCAGAGCCTGCAGCAGACGATGAGCCAGCTGCTGGTCTCGCTGTTCACCGTGGTCGGCATCCTGATCATGATGTTCTGGATCTCGCCGCTGCTGGCACTGATCGCGCTGCTCACGGTGCCCGCCGCGATCGTGGTCACCGCGCAGATCGCCAAGCGGTCCAAGCCGCACTTCGTCAACCAGTGGAAATTCACCGGGGAGGTGAACTCCTCGGTGGAAGAGGCCTACACCGGCCACGAGATCATCACCGCGTTCGGCCGCGGTCGCGAGGTCGGCGAGGAGTTCGACAAGCGCAACGACAAGCTCTACGACGCGAGCTTCAAGGCGCAGTTCATCTCCGGCCTGATCATGCCCGCCATCATGTTCCTCGGGAACGTGAACTTCGTGTTCATCGCACTGGTCGGCGGGCTGCGGGTGGCCACCGGCAATCTGTCGCTCGGTGACGTGCAGGCGTTCATCCAGTACTCGCGCCAGTTCAGCCAGCCGCTCACCCAGATCGGTGCGATGGCGAACCTGCTGCAGTCCGGTGTCGCCTCGGCGGAGCGGATCTTCGAGATCCTCGACGCCGAGGAGCAGACCCCCGATCCGGTGGTGGAGATCGCGCGCCCGGTGGATCGCGGGCGGGTGGAGTTCGAGGCGGTGTCCTTCGGTTACGACCCGGAAACCCCTGTCATCGAACGGCTTTCGCTGGTGGCCGATCCCGGCCACGTGGTTGCCATCGTCGGCCCGACCGGCGCGGGCAAAACCACGCTGGTGAACCTGCTGATGCGCTTCTACGAACTCGACGCGGGCACCATCGCCATCGACGACGTCGACATCACCACCATCACCCGCGACCACCTGCGCTCGCGCATCGGCATGGTGCTGCAGGACACCTGGCTGTTCAAGGGCACCATCCGCGAGAACATCGCCTACGGCAATCCGACGGCGCCGGAAGCCGACATCCAGGCCGCGGCCAGGGCGGCCTACGTCGACCGGTTCGTGCACTCGCTCCCCAACGGCTACGACACGGTCATCGACGAAGAGGGCGGCGGGGTGAGCGCGGGCGAGAAGCAACTCATCACGATCGCCCGCGCGTTCCTGGCCAAGCCGTCGATCCTGATCCTGGACGAGGCGACGAGCTCGGTCGACACCCGCACCGAGTCGCTGGTCCAGCACGCCACCGCGGCCCTGCGCCGCGATCGCACCAGTTTCGTGATCGCGCATCGGCTTTCGACGATCCGGGACGCGGATCTGATCGTCGTGATGGACAAGGGGCGCATCGTCGAACACGGCACCCACGAGCGGCTGCTGTCCGAGCGCGGGCCCTACTACAACCTGTACAACGCCCAGTTCGCGGCCGCTCAGTAAGGCCCTGGCACGATGGGTCGGTGGCCGACAGCAGCGAGTTCTCCTTCGAAGTAGGCACCCGTCTGGACGGGGGCAGGCACGGCCGGACCGGCGTGATCTCCACCCCGCACGGCGAGATCGCCACGCCCGCTTTCATTCCGGTGGGAACGAAGGCTTCGGTGAAGGCCGTGCTGCCGGAGACGATGCGCGAGATCGGGGCGCAGGCGCTGCTGGCCAACGCCTACCACCTGTACTTGCAGCCCGGCGCCGACGTGGTCGACGAGGCGGGTGGGCTCGGGAAGTTCATGAACTGGCCGGGGCCCACCTTCACCGACAGCGGCGGATTCCAGGTGATGTCGCTGGGGGTCGGTTTCAAGAAGGTCCTCGCCATGGAGGCTGTGGACATCCGGTCCGATCAGGTGATCGCGGCGGGCAAGGAGCGCCTGGCCACCGTCGATGACGACGGGGTCACCTTCCGTTCGCACCTGGACGGTTCGAAGCATCGCTTCACACCCGAGGTGTCGATGGGCATCCAGCACGAACTCGGGGCCGACATCATGTTCGCCTTCGACGAGCTGACCACCTTGATGAATACCCGTGGCTATCAAGAGAAGTCGTTGCAGCGCACGCACGAGTGGGCGCAGCGGTGCATCGACGAGCACGAACGGCTCACCGCGGTGCGCGGTCATCGTCCGTATCAGGCGCTGTTCGCGGTGATCCAGGGCGCGCAGTACGAAGATCTGCGGCGCAAGGCGTGTCGTGAGCTGGAGTCGATCCGGGGCAGTGGTGGAACGGAATTCGACGGTTACGGCATCGGCGGAGCGCTGGAGAAGCACAATCTCGGCACGATCGTCGGGTGGTGCTGTGATGAGCTGCCCGAGGCCAAACCGCGCCACATGCTGGGAATCAGCGAGCCGGAGGACATGTTCACCGCGATCGAGAACGGGGCGGACACGTTCGACTGCGTCAATCCCTCGCGGGTGGCGCGCAATGCCGCGATCTATGTCGACGAGGGGCGGTTCAACATCAACACCGCCCGGTTCCGTCGCGACTTCACCCCGATCGACGAGAACTGTGACTGCTACACCTGCGCCCACTACACCCGCGCCTACCTGCATCACCTGTTCAAGGCCAAGGAAATGCTCTCGGCGACGCTGTGCACAATTCACAACGAGCGCTTCACGATTCGCCTCGTCGACCGGATCAGGGCCAGCATCGAGGGCGGCTACTTCGACGAGTTCAAGAAGGAGTTCCTGGGCCAGTGGCGGGGTGTGTTTAATTTTCATTTGGTGTAGGAGGAGTAATTTCGTTTTCGGGGGTGTTGGCGGCGGACCTTCCGGTCCGCCGCCCACCCTGCGGGCTAGTCGTGCAGCGCGTCGACCTTCGCCGGAGCGTAGGTCGGTTCGGTCTTCTTGAGGACGGCGATGACGCGGTAGGTGATCGGCATGACGAGCACCTCGCACAGGGTCTTCCACAGGAAGCCGACGATGACGTAGTTGATGAACGACTGCCAGGTGTTGATGCCGATGGCGGTAGCGGCGATCGAGCAGAAGATCAGGGTGTCGGCGAACTCGCCGACAACGGTGGAGCCGATCAGGCGAGCCCACAGGTGCTTTTCCTTGGTGCGCTCTTTGATCAGTACCAGGGTGGCCGAGTTCAGCAGCTGACCGACGAAGTAGCCGGCGAGGCCGGCGAGCACCAGCTGAGGGGTGGTGCCGAGGACCGTGCGGAAGGCTTCCTGGTTCTCGTAGAAGCCCGCGGGGGGCAGCTGGATGGCGATGTAGAAGCAGGCGACGGTCAGCAGCAGCGCGGCGAAACCGGTGTAGATGGCGTGGCGGGTGGCGCGGAAGCCGTAGACCTCGCTGAGCACGTCGCCGAGGATGTAGGCCAGCGGGAACAGGAAGAAGGCGCCGTCGGTCGCGATCGGCAGGATCTGGATCGGGCCCAGCATCACCGAACTGTCGGTGAAGAACTCCACACCTTTGGTGGCGCAGATATTGGAGATGATCAGCGTCGCGGTGAACAGGGCGACGATTACCGGATAGAACCCCCGCGCAACCTGGGCGAATGCCGCATGTTCCGGCGCGGGGTGCCCAGATTCAGCTGGTTTGTCGAGCGAGTTTGTATCAGTCACGAGCCCCATTCTCCCAAGAAACACCCCGTCCACTACCCGGGCCCGCTAAACCCGATACGTCTCTACCCAAAGGGGCCCGCCCCGATCTGGACTGACCGGAGGGTGCGACGAAGGAGTACCCGGAGGGAGGGAAGATCGGGGCCTCCAGGGCCCCGCTCGAGCGCGCCAGCGCTCCAAAAACACAGCCCGTACACTACCCGGGGCCGGTGCGCCCGATATGTCCTCTTCCTGCCTCGAAACGCCCAGCGTTCCACGGAACACCGTTGTGGAATACCCTGTAGCAATGACGAATCCCGGCGATTCCGACGAGTGGTGGAAGCAGTACGGCGGCTCCGGCGTGTCCCCGGAGTCCGGCGCGCCGGGTTCGGTGCCGCAGCATCCGACCGCCCAGCCGTCGCAGCCTTCCCAATATCCGTCGTCGCCGCAGTATCCCCAGCAGCCGGCGCCGCCCCCCTCCCAGCCGCAGTACCCGCAGCAGCCGTCGCAGCCGCAGTACCAGCAGCCCAATCAGCCGCAGTACCCGCAGCAGCCGCCCGCTTACGGGCAGCAGCCCGGCTACGGCGGCTATCCGGCGGCGGGCGCGTACCAGCCCTACGGGCAGTACCCGCAGCCGCAGGGCACCAACGGCCTGGCGATCGGCGCGCTGGTCTCCTCGCTGATCGGGCTGTGCAGCTGCGGTGTCGGCGCGATCGTCGGCATCATCCTCGGCGTGATGGCGCTCAACCAGATCAAGGAGCGCGGCGGCGAAGGTAAGGGCATGGCGCAGGCAGGCATCTGGATCGGTGTCGCCGCGATCGTGGGCTGGATCCTCTACATTCTCTTCTTCGTGGTGCTCGGCATCGCCGGTGGACTCGACTCGTCCACGACCTACTGATCTCACAACGAAACAGGGGCGCTTCCGGATTCCGGAAGCGCCCCTGTTGTTTTCGTCAGGTGTGAAGAATCAGCCCTTGACGACCTGCGTGCCGCCGGCGAACTTGTCGTGCCAGCCCTGCTTGTTCGGGTCGTTGCTGATCGTGACCATGATGTAGATCGCCAGGCCGAGGCTGACGAGCCCACCGACGCAGGGAATCAGGCCGACAATCGTGAACAGGTTGCGCTTGAGGGACTGCTCGGGCGTCAGGCTCGGCGCGCCACCGGGGGCGAGTACGCGCAGGCCGAGGATCTTCTTGCCCAGGCTCTGGCCCTGCTGGGTGACCTCCATGGCGACGAAGTAGCCGTAGATGGCCAGCGACAAGATCAAACTGGTGGCGATCTGGCCACCGGTGCCGCTACCGACGATGAGCCCGAGCACGATCGCGACGGGGATACCGACGATCAGGTAGTCGATCAGACGCGCACCGATCCGGATTCCCAGGTCGGCGGCCTGTACCCCGCCGAAGCCCTGCTGCTGACCGTACTGGCCCTGCTGCGGGTAGGGCTGCTGCTGACCGTACGGGTCCTGCCCGTAGGCCGGCTGCTGCTGGCCGTAGGGGTCCGGCTGGCCGTAACCGGGCTGGGGTGCGCCGCCGTGTCCGGGCTGGCCGTACGGCTGCTGCTGGCCGTAGCCGGGCTGCGGCTGCTGCTGGCCGTAGGGGTCCTGGCCGTAGCCGCCGGGCTGACCGCCCTGCGGGTACTGGTTGGGGTCGTAACCACCGCTGGTCATAATCTCAGTCCTCGTTTTGATCTTCTAGATCGGTCTATGCGTACGTTACGGACATCCCTCTGGTCGGAACAACCCGATAGGCTCGAGTATCCATGGTTTCTCGGGGATACGCGCTGGGTCGAAAACATCGCGCAGCTCGCCGGTCGTCCGCGCGGAATACCCGAGTGACTCCGCGATCGCCGCCACCACGTCTCCGGGCGTGTGGCCCAGGGCACGTTGGTCCGAAAGGCTCACGGCGCCATCGCGTTTCGCCAGCCGCTTGCCTTCCCCGTTGAGCACGAGCGGCACGTGGGCGTAAGTCGGGGCGGTGAGTCCGAGCAGTTCCGCGAGATATGCCTGGCGCGGGGTGGACGGCAGCAGATCGTCGCCGCGAACCACCTGGTCGACGCCCTGGGCGGCATCGTCGACGACGACGGTGAGGTTGTAGGCGGGGACACCGTCGCCGCGGCGCAACACCAAATCGTCGACAGCACCCCGATATCGGCCGTGCAATAGGTCGGTGATCTCGTACTCGGTGACGTCGGCGCGCAATCGCACTGCGCCGACGCGTCCTTCGGCCCGCTTGGCCGCGCGCTGGGCGTCGCTGAGCTCACGGCAGGTGCCGGGGTAGGCGCCCATCGGCCCGTGCGGCGCGGTGGCGGCCTGCTGGATTTCGCGTCTGGTGCAGAAACATTCATAGGTGCGCCCGGCTGCGCTCAGTTCGGCCACAGCGGCCGCGTAGCTCGGCAGCCGTTCGGATTGGTAGACCACGGGGCCGTCCCAGTCGATGCCGATCGCGGCGAGGTCGTCGAGCTGACCCGCGGCGGCGCCGGGCCGGACCCGGTCCAGATCGTCGACGCGGATCAGGAACTCGCGCGCGGAAGTTCGCGCGAAAAGCCAGGCGAGTACCGCGGTACGCAGGTTTCCCACGTGCAGCTCGCCCGAAGGGCTCGGCGCGTAGCGGCCCGCGCCTCGACTCGTTGGCACTCCACGATCCTAGGTGGGCTCGCGGCACAGCCGCGTGCGTAGCCGCTCCTCGGCGATGCCGTCGCCGGCATCGAGCGCGTCGAGCAGCTCCCGCGCGTGCGCGATCAGTCCGGCGCGGTCGACATCGTGCTGCTGGGCATTCGCCGGGTAGGACCCGAGTCGCTCGCTCGCCCGGCGCAGTAGAGTACCCGCGCCTTTGGCGTTGCCGCGCTGGATGTGGGTGAGGCCGACGGCGTATTGGGCCAGCCCTTGCCAGAGCATCCGTTCGGCAACCGGCCCGTTCTTCCATGCCGCCTCCAATACCTCGTGGGCATTGAATGCCAATCCGTCGTCCAGCAGTTGCTGAGCGAAGGTGAGAGTTTGCTGGGGTCCGAGGTCGAGGTCGTCGGGAATTCGGGCGACTCCGGCACTGCCGGGGGGCAGCGGTCGGCCGAGTCGATCGCGGGGACGGTCGTTACGGGCACGACCTGCGGTGTCACGGTCACGGGAGATCATTCCCCCATGATCCACGCCTGCCCTCGATGGTGCTCATGTGACTGCTGAGGTACTCGAGAAATTGACGTATCACGGACTAATCACACGGAAGTAAATGGGGATGTGTCAACCAGATCGGGAATGGGTAAGAGGCCTGGCAATGCCTCCGCAAACGTGAAGCTTCGCAAGGTTGGCAAAACGATATGGGAAAGCAAATTCTCTTCCGCAACATTGCGGAAGACCTGCTAGTGTTTCTTCCGCGGGGGCAGCCCCCGGAGGCGGAAACGCCTCGATGCGCTGGTTCGTGCCGGTCGGTTGCGCGCGCCGTGTGGCAGTGCCTTGTGTGCCACGAAGTAACTCATCGGTCGCGCCGGATTTCGGAATGTTGCAACGATTCCAGGAGTTATCCCCTCTTCTCGATGAACCAAAGGAGCAAGTGCCGTGGAAGTTGATGTAACCGACGCTGTGTGGCGGAAGAGCACCTACAGCGGACCCGATGGGAACTGCGTCGAAGTAGCCTTTCTCGCCGGCGGCGACATCGCCGTTCGTGACACCAAGGATCGTGGTCGCGGACCCGTACTGGCCTTCGGTCCAGGGCAGTGGCGAGCCTTCCTCGCCGATGTCACCGCGGGAGAGTTCGCGCGGGGCTGAACCGCGAGATGCATCTCGAATGGGCAATACCGGCCCCGAGTCGAGCGGACTCGGGGCCTTCTCAGTGATCTCGGCGGGGTGGCCTATCGTGGCCGGATGACCACGATGGCCGCGCGTGACGCGACGATGTACTGGCTGTCGCGGCGCACCGCCAACGACGTGTTCCTGCTCTACTCTTTCGCCGAAACCGATTCCGCCACCGACGAACTCCGCGCTTTCATCGCCGCGCGCGCCGCGCGCATTCCGGATCTGCGGATCCGGTTGCAGGAGATTCCGGGCGATCTCGACTACCCGCGCTGGGTTCCGGCCGAATTCACCTCCCAGCAATTCGTGCACCACAGGCCGGACGGCCTGTCGTGGCAGGCGTTGCTCGCGGATCTGGGCGAACTCCTGGGAACCGGTGTCGTCGCGACCGAATTTCCGTGGCGTGTCCATGTTTTCCGGTCGGTTCACTCCGCACCACGGTCGGCCGCGCCCGTTGTGGTGGTGGTGCTGCAACTTTCGCACGCACTGGCCGACGGCACCCGTGCCGCCGCCATCGCGCGAGCGCTCTTCGGGATGGCTGTGGATGAAGCTGTTGTCCACAGCACACCCGATGTGCCTGTGGACAACTCGGCAGATCACCCGGTCGGACCTGGTAAAACTTCTGCACAGCCTGTGGATTCCTGTGGACAACCCTGTGGATGGATCGCTCGGCGGGTCGATCCGAGAGTGCTTGGGGTGCTGCGTCTTCCCGCGCAGGTCGCCGCGACGGTGTGGCGCGGGCGGGCCGCGTACCTCGCGCAGCGGGAATTGGCGGACCGGACGGCCGCCGGTGAGGTACCCGCGGCCACAACCGGGTTCGCACCCTGTGCGCTGAATCCGGCAACCGCGGTCGACGGTCACACCGTGAGAATGCTCGTCGTCGATGCGGACGACCTCCGCATTCCGGGCAAAACCGTCACTGTTGTTGCGTTGACGGCGATTTCGCGGGCGCTGGTCGACTATCTCTCGCAGCGAGGTGAGCAACCGGAACGGCTGGGTAACGCACTACCGATGGCACTTCCGGGGCCGAGTGCGGCCCGCAACAACTACCGCGGACTGTCCATCGACCTGCACATCGACGAACCCGACCTGCGTACGCGCGCGAACCTCATCGCCGATGAACTCGCTGCCCGCCGCGAACGAGCGCTGAATCCGCTGCTCTCCGCGCAGGATCGAGTCGGCGATGTCGTCCCCGCGGTGCTGGCGGTGCGTGATGTCGAACGGGCCGAACTGGACAATGTCCCCGCGGCGCTCGATGGCAATACCGTCGTGTCCAGTGTGTATCGCGGGCCGGCCGATCTCGCCTTCGCGGGTGCCCCGGTCCTGTTCACCGGCGGTTTTCCGGCTCTCGGTACCGTCATGCACCTGACTCACGGTGTCCACGGCATCGGCGAAACGATCACGCTGTCCGTGCATTCCGATCCGCGGGTGCTGTCCGATCCGGACCGCTACCTGGAATTGCTCGCCGTCGCGCTCGATGCGGTCGTCGCCGCGCACCGCTGATCCGCGGGGCAGGACCAGTTTTCACCGACGTCGACCGTGGCCGACGCTGTTTCCCGCGCGATCGAGCTCCGCGCCCACCGCGAGCAGCGCCGAGTGCAAGGCCGTCGCCGGGTCGGTTCCCGCGGCTTCACCCTCGATCACGCCGTCGATCCGGAACGGGCAGAAGTATCCGGTTCCGTTGTCTCCCCGGTGTGGTCGCCCGATCTCGATCAGCGGGCCGGTTCGATGCGCCGCGGCGATCGCCGTCGCGAGGGCCGCATCGGCAGCTCGCGGATCACATCGACGAGTACCTGGCAGCGCGGGCGTCGATTGCGCGTGTACCCGCTCGTACCACGCGATCACCTCGAAAGACGCCGCTCGCGTACCGGTTTCGTAGTGTCCCAGCGCCGCCCTGCTGTACGGAACGCGCGCGGCCAACGCCGCCAGCGACAACCCCGACTCTTCCCGCAATCGCCGCAACCGAGCTCCGACGACGCCGTTCCCCTGCTCGCCCCGACTGGACATGGGCTCATCGTAGAGAACTGTAGACGTTTGTAGACGCTTTTTGCTGTCCAAAAGGTCTTGGCGGCGACCATACTTTCCGTGGCGGCTCGGCGACCACCATACCGCGCCACTCGTGCAAGCACTGACTCGTTCGGAGGGGAACCGATGGAGATCTATCTGTGGATTGCCGTGGGGCTGTTCGTGTTCGGGGCGCTGAGCCGCTACCTACTACTCACACCGCCCGCCGAACGCGGGCGCCCGAGCGTCGCCGAGATCAGGCGGCGGCTTCAGGCCGAGCGCGAGGGACCCGGCCACGACTCGACATTGCCGTCGGTGCGCAGCATTTCCGCCAGCAGCTTCTCGGCGTCGGATTTCTCCCGCGCCAGCACGCTCCAGCCGCGTACCAGACCGTCGGGGCCCGATTTCGTCGTCCACGAGCCGACGGCATGAGCACCCTGGGGATGCAGCGAGTAGTAGATGGTGCCGACCGGGAACGCGATGTCCATGCCGCGCATCCAGCCGGTGAGCGCCTCGCCCTCCCAGACCCGCATCTCGCCACGTACCTGGGCGACCGGATCGGCTTCGGGCGCAGGCGGTTCAGCGGCCGAGTCGAGCATCAGATGGTCACCCTCGTGCCGGATGGTCACCGCCGCTACCTCGACCTCGTCCGCGTGGTTCGCCGGTTTCTGCCAGGCTGCCCACCAGTCACCCGCCAGGTCGACGCGGTTGTCGACGATGCCCGCCAGCTCCGCCAGCGAGACCTGCAACGCGTCGGCCAATCGGACAGCGACCGGCAGTGTCGGCGATTGCTCCTCGGACTCGTACCTGGTGATCTGGCGCGAGCTCACCCCGATCGCGGTGGCCAGCGCGGGCTGCGAGAGCCCGAGCAGCCTGCGCCGCTCCTGGATCACCTTCCCCGTCCCGGTGTTCATACAGTCATCGCCTCCATTGCCTGCCCCTCCCGTCACACCCTGCTGGACACTTCCGCACCAGACCCGCCGACATCGCGGGCCGCCGCCCTCCGCTACGAAGACCACTGGCGCGCCGCACATGCCGACTGTCTGGCCGATTCTTCCATTTCTTCGCTCCAGCAGGCCCGTTTCGTGCTGACTCAGCACAACGGATGCGGCCCGCGCTGCCTACAGCACCTGGCGGCGACGGCCTACAGCACCGGATTGATCGACGACATCTGACCCTACGGCGCGACCTCGGACGTCGTCACCGTTCGGCTACCAGCGAATCCGGACCCGACACGTTGACGAACTGATTGCGAGACGGCGAAGGTGCTGCGATCGCTATTACCGTCGAGGTATGAGTGTGGACCCCTTGGCGGAAGGCGACGGCGCCACCATCCTCGAACGCCCAGGTCTGCGCCAGCGATGGTGGCGTTTGCGCAGGCCGTTCGTCCTGCCGTCACAACGGGCCACCGCCGACAACATCGTCGCCGCACCCACCCCGCTGCAACCGATCGACCTCGCCGACGACGCCGAGGTGTCGCAGGTACTCGACCTGGCCGTGCGCGTGGGTGAGGTCGTCCTCTCCGCGGGTACCGGTGTCGGTGACACGTCAGCGCAGGTCCGCTTCATCGCCTCGACCTACGGTCTGAACAGCTGCGATATCGACGTCACCTTCGACGCGATCCGTATCTGGGCCGACCGTGGACCCAGCCTGCCGCCGGCCAGCGATATGCGCGTCGTGAAGTACCGCTCGCTCGACTTCACGCGGTTGGCCGCGGTCGACCGGCTGACGCGCCGCATTCGCAGCCAGATCGTCCCCGTCGACCAGGCGCACGCCGCCCTCGACGAACTGATCTCGTCGCGCCACCCCTACCCGCGCTGGGTGTCGACGGCGGGTTGGTCGTTGCTGGCGGCGGCGATCGCGGTGCTGCTCGGCGGTGGGTTCGTTCTCGCCGCGATCAGTTTCGTGAGCACCGCGGCGATCGACGTGGTGAACCGGTACCTGCATCAGCTCGGTCTGCCGATGTTCTTCCAGCACATGGTCGGTGGTGTCATCGCCACGATCCCGGCCATCGCGCTCGCCTCGATCAGCGACCACTGGCGTTCCGACGCGGCGCTGATCGTTGCGGCGGGTATCACCGTGCTGCTGTCCGGTCAGCAGTTGGTGGGTTCGGTGCAGGATGCCATCACCGGCGCGCCGATCACCGCGGCCGCCCGCATGCTCGAAGTGGTGATGATGACCGGCGGCATCGTCGCGGGCATCGGTCTGGCCCTGCGGATCTCGACGATGATGGGGATCGCGGTGCCCGAGATCGCGGCCAGCGCGGGCCGCGACACCGATGATCTGGCGATCAAGCTGGTGGCCGGTGCGGTCGCGGCGATCGCCTTCGCGATGGCCTGTTACGCGGAGCGGCGGGCGCTGTTCGCGGCCGGGCTCAGCGGTGCGGGCGGCACCATGGCCTTCCTCGGCGCGCAGGACATCGGCTTCGGGCCGGTGGTGTCCGCCGGCCTGGCGGCCACGGTGATCGGCCTCGCCGGTGGTCTGATGGCGCGTCGCGCGCTCACCCCGCCCCTGGTCGTCGCGGCGGCGGGCATCACGCCGCTGCTGCCGGGTCTGAAGGTATATCGCGGGCTGTATGCCCTGCTCGAGGACGAAACGCTGCTCGGTTTCGGGCAGATCCTCGGGGCGTTCGGAGTCGGCTGCGCGCTGGCCGCGGGCGTCATCCTGGGTGAATGGTTCGACCGGTTGCTGAGTCGTCGTGGTGCGCCGCGCGACTTCGATCCGTCGTTCACCAGCGACCGATGAGGTAGATCGGCGAAGTTCAGATCTGCACGAGGGTGCTGGTCAGATCTGCACGAGGGTGCGCGGCCCGTCGGCGGCCGTGTCGGCGGGCGCCGGGTCCTGGATGCGTGGTTTTCCTGCCGCCCAGCGCATCTGGCTGCGCGCTGCGGGTGCCTCGGTGGCCGCGGGGATGACCAGCAGCGCGAGCGCGGCGCCGTTGCTGCCGACCACGTGCATGATGCGCGCGGCCTGGTCGTTGCGGGCTGTGCTGTCGCCGGATTCGCTGGTGGTCCAGTCGAATCCGAGCCGGGCCAGCTTGCCGATCCGCGGTCCGACCGCGGTCACCAACTGGTGCAACTCGGTCATCGGCTGGTCGGTTCGCGGCCACCAGGCGCCGTCGATCGGCCCGGTGGTGGCTGTGCGGTCACGCAGCATCAGCCGGATCGGCCCGGACGCGTCGCGCCCGATGCTCGTTTCAGGTGATGTATTCACTTCGTTCTGTACTTTCTGATTTCTGTGCGATCGACGCGCTCGTGGCATCGACCGGCGCGATCCGAACTCCGGACCGGCGCGAAGGCTGGGTACCCACTGGACTGCGTCGGCACGCACATCTGTGTTGGGGCGGCGACGACGGTATGTGGGTGTGGTGGGGGTCTCCCGCACCATCGGGGCTCACTCTACGGATGCCCACTGACAGATCCACCGATTAAACGAACAGGGCCCCGACCGGCGAACCGATCAGGGCCCTGCTGTTGCGGAGGATAGGGGATTTGAACCCCTGAGGGCGTTAACCCAACCCGCGTTCCAGGCGAGCGCCATAGGCCACTAGGCGAATCCTCCGTGGAGCAGCATAGCGGGTCGCAGGGGGTCGATGCCAAACCGGGCCCCCGCGACCGCTTCTGACCTGCTACTTCTTCAGAGCGGCCAGTACCTTGCGGACCTGGGTCTCGGCGGCGGTGCGCATGGCCGCCTTGTCGACGGTGCGCATCGTCGACACCTCGATCTCCACCTTCACCGAGATGTTGCTGTCGTGCGCGGCCACCACGACGGAGTAGTCGCTCGGGATGGAGCCGTAGGTGTGCTGCTCGCTGGCGTAGTACGCCTCCGTGCCGAGGCCGCTCACCGGGCCGTGGTCGTAGTCCTTGCCGGTGGTCTTGGTGTCGTAGCCCTTCCAGCGCGCGTAGTCGGACTCGGTCTCGCTCTCGGTCTTGAACTCGACCTCGAGACCCAGGGCCGCGTCGTTGGCGTTGCGGCCCGACTCCTGATTCTTGGCGTCGCAGTCGTAGGAGCCGCCGCCGATGTACTCCGACGGGCCACGCTCGGTGTGGGTGGTCGTCTCGCGCGTGGACGACCACTGGTTCAGCACGGTGAGATCGACCAGGTCGCAGGCGTTCTTGCCGTCTTTGTAGACGTAGCTGCCTGCCCACTTGTCCGGATCGGGTCCGAAGGGGTTGTCGTCGTCGACCTTGTTGGCCGTGAACGCGATCAGCCCGATCACGAGCGCGCCCACCGCCACGATGGCGCCACCGACGATCCACCAGACCGCCTTGTTGCCCGACGAGGGCGGCCGCGGCGGTGCGCCCCATTGCGGCTGTGGCGCTTGATAGGCGCCCGCTTGCGGATGCGCGTACTGCTGCGGCTGTGGGAACGGTTGTGGATTCGCTCCGCTCTGATAAGGCCCGGGCGGCGCGGTGTAGGGCTGGGGGTTCGCGCCGCTCTGATAGGGCCCGGGCGGTGCGGTGTACGGGCCGGGCGCGCCGATATTGCCGCGCAGCACTGTCGGGTCGGCTTGGGCGGGGTTCTGACCTGCGCCTTCGCCTGGTCGTTCCCACCATGCGACGGTGGGGTCGGACGGCGGCACACCGTCGCCGGGTGGTCGCTGATTCGGGCCGGTCACGATCGGGCCCCCTCTCCAGTCATGGGGAACACCGAACCCCCGCTGCCGATATCGGATAGATCGTAGCCAGCGTCACCGTCGCCGCGGCGGTTATACGGTTGCGTACACTCGAGTATCGACTGGTCGGATGCGCTCGTCGTCGAGGGATATGAGGTGGAACACGTCGTGGGTACCGCGCGAACGCCCCGGGCCAGATGGGTCGAGGAGGGCCTGGCCGTACTGGCGTCCTCCGGCGTCGACGCCGTGCGGGTCGAGGCGCTGGCCAAGCGCATCGGCGTGACCAAAGGCGGGTTCTACGGTTACTTCGCCGACCGTGACGCACTACTCACCGCGATGCTCGACGTGTGGGAGAGCGAAGCGACAGACCAGGTGCTCGAACGCGTCGAAACCCTCGACCCGAAGACCAAGGCGCGCGTGGCGGGCCTACTCACCTTCTCCAGCAATCGACTGCTCCCGATCGACCTCGCGATCCGCGACTGGGCCCGCCGCGACGACGACGTCGCCGCACGCCTTCGCCGCGTCGACAACACGCGAATGGCGTTGCTGCGCGAGACAATCGGCGTGTTCTGCGAAGATCCCGACGAGGTCGAAGCCAGGAGTCTGCTCGCCTTCTGCGCCACCATCGGCAGCCACTTCCTGGCCGCCGATCACGCGGGCCGCACCCGCGTCGAGGTCCTCGCGCGCGCCGCCGACCTGCTGTTCGAAGACCGGAATCGCTAGTACCGCGAACAACCGCTACACTGGCCGACGGATCCCGCGCGGCGAGCATCCTGTGAACTCCCCCAGGGCCGGAAGGCAGCAAGGGTCAACGGGCTCTGCCGGGTGCGCGGGGTCCCCTTTATTTTCAGGGGTCCCCGCTCCGACCGATCGGCCTACGCACCTTCGCAGCGTGCGAGCCTGATCCCGGCCCCGATACCCCGCCGATTGCGGGCAATCGCCGGGTAACGTTGCGCCTGTCAGCACGCATAGCGTGCACCCCCTTGCTGCTTCGAAAGGCTGCCCAGGATGCCCCGGCAAACGCAGATCGGTTTGATGAGCCACGAGGAACTCGTGTCCGAGCACGAGTCCCAGACCGCGAAATACGCGACGCTCAAAACTGAGAAGCTCACGCTGGATCTCACCCGAGGTAAGCCCTCGCCGGAGCAACTCGACCTGTCCTCGTCGCTGCTGTCCCTGCCGGGCGAGGGCGACTTCCGCGACGGCTCGGGCACCGACTGCCGCAACTACGGCGGCCTCACCGGTCTGCCGGAACTGCGCGCGATCTTCGGCGAACTGCTCGGTATCCCCGTCGAGCGACTGCTGGCGGGCAACAACGCCAGCCTCGAGATCATGCACGACATCATCGTGTTCTCGATGCTCTACGGCACCCCCGACTCCCCGCGCCGCTGGGTCGGCGACGAGCCGATCAAGTGGCTGTGTCCGGCCCCCGGCTACGACCGTCACTTCGCCATCACCGAGGCGCTCGGCATCGAGATGATCACCATCCCGATGCGCCACGACGGCCCCGATGTCCACGCCATCGCGACGCTGCTGGCGAACGACCCGCAGATCAAGGGCCTGTGGGCGGTGCCGAACTACTCCAACCCCACCGGTGTCGTCTACTCGGAAGAGATTGTCCGCGAACTGGTTTCGCTGCCCGCCGCGGCACCGGACTTCCGGCTGTTCTGGGACAACGCCTACGCGGTGCACCCGCTCACCGATATCGCGGCGCCGGTCGTCGACGTACTCGGCCTGGCCGAGGCGGCGGGCAACCCGAACCGGCCACTGGTGTTCGCGTCGACCTCCAAGATCACCTTCGCCGGTGCGGGCGTGAGCTTCTTCGGAGCGTCACAGGCCAACATCGACTGGTATCTGTCACACGCCTCGAAGAAGAGCATCGGCCCCGACAAGCTCAACCAGCTGCGGCACCTGCGCTTCTTCACCGATGCCGAGGGTGTGCGCGACCACATGCAGAAGCACCGTGCGCTGCTCGAACCCAAGTTCGCGCTCGTGCGCCGCATCCTGGAAGACCGCCTCGGCGCGTCGAAGGTGGCCTCGTGGACCGAGCCCAAGGGCGGCTACTTCATCAGCCTCGACGTGCTCGAGGGCACCGCGGCCCGGGTGATCGCGCTGGCCAAGGAGGCGGGCATCGCGCTCACCGCCGCGGGCTCGGCGTTCCCGTACAGCAAGGATCCCGAGGACAAGAACATCCGCATCGCCCCCAGCTTCCCGCAGCTGCCGGAACTGGAGAAGGCGATGGACGGACTCGCGACCTGCGTGCTGCTCGCGGCCACGGAGAAGCTGCTCTGAGATCGCCGGCGTTGGCGGGGGGGGGGGGGGCCCCCCCCCCCCCCGCGGGGGTGTGGAGCCACGCGCGGGCCAC
>NZ_JBSGVG010000042.1:0-61409 GCF_053608345.1 Nocardia sp. NPDC055050 | reverse complement strand
GTCCTGCACACCGCGGTGTGCAGGACCCGAACTCGTTGTTGTGTTCGCTCAGCCGAGGCTGAACGGCGCGCCCCAGAGGGTCACCCAGCTGATGACGTTGTCGGTCTCCACCTCGACACTCACGAAGGAACGAGCCTGGGCGTAACCACCACAGCCGGACAGGCCGAT
Organism: Nocardia sp. NPDC055050; assembly: GCF_053608345.1. NCBI lineage: Bacteria > Bacillati > Actinomycetota > Actinomycetes > Mycobacteriales > Nocardiaceae > Nocardia > Nocardia sp. NPDC055050. The sequence continues at coordinate 61,241 of NZ_JBSGVG010000042.1, read as the reverse complement.
GGTCTCGTCGGCCCAGGTCACCGAGCCCGACCCGCCCTTGAAGGCATTGCGGGTCTTGTGGGATTCGTTGCCGTAGTCGTCGGGCATTTCGAGATCGAGAACGTAGAAGGACTTCGCCTGGCCGGGTCCGACGGTGAGCTCGCCGCCGGTGTTCACCTCGCCGAAGCCCACGCCCTCCACCACCTCGGCTCCACTGTCTCCGAGCGCATCACCGCCGGCGATGTTGACCTGGCAACCCACGGTGTAACCGGGGAAGATCTTGCCACCGCCGTCACCGGACACCGAGACCTGCGCGCTACCGGAAACCCAGGCGTTGCGATGCGCCGGGGTGGACCCCATGGACGGATTGATATTGGCGGACTCGCCGACCAGGCTGATGTCCACGACAGTGCCGTCGGACAGCGTCTTGGTGATGTGGCCGCCCGGCAGCGGAACGAAGGTGTCGGCGTTCGCCGCACCTGTGGACAGCAAACCCAATGCCACGGTCGCCGCCGCCGCGAATCCGGCTACGCGCGCCATGCTCTTACGGTTGATCATCACAGTGACCCCTCGAGGGTGAATTCGTGTGAACGAGAAAGAGTTTCGATTCGGCCGATGATCAGCCGATGCTGAACGGCGCTCCGTACAGCGTGGTCTTGGAGTAGTGGTCACCGATGATCTCGACCACCGAGTAGGACCGGGCCTGTGCGTAGCCCGCGCAACCCTGGATATCTATCTCCGCGTCCTGGTATTCCACCGAATAGACGCCGGGCTTCAGAATGTCCTTGGCGTCGATCTGCACGAAGGCGACCTGACCAGGGCCGAGATGAAGGCCGATCGCACCACCGGCGGAGGCGCCGAGGGTCGATACTCCACCGGCCAATCCGGCAGCGATCGCGTCGTCACCGATGCTGACCTGGCAACCCACCATGTAACCCGTATTCAGCTGCGAGGCACCATGCGTCGAAGAATTATTGGAACCGGAACGGTTCGTCGGTCCGTTGTACGGCCCGACCTCGCCCTCCGGCGTGACCTGCACATCGGCGCGGGCATTGCCCGACACCCACACGACACGACCAGCACCGTTGGCGGCCAGCGACGGGGATACCACGGCATGCTCGCCGGTGCGACTCAAAGTGACACCGGGGCCCAGCTTCTGGCCGTCCGGCAGTGGTACGAAGGTGTCCGCGTTGGCAGCACCGGCCGACAACAGGCCGATCGTCACGGCCACTGCGGCGCCCGCGCTCCACGCGCCGCGACGCCCGCGGTTGGTGCGGTTCTCGCTCATTCTTCCCCTCGAGGTATACGCAAATCCGACCTCGACCATCGAGGTCGATATCTGTGTTGCGCCCGGACCCAGCTGGGGTGTGTCACGCAGGACAGGCACCGCTGGCAACAGGACAGATGCGCCCTGCCGGGAGGTGGATCGAGAAGCTGGTCGTCACCGGATCGGCGCGACTCTCAGCCGATCGGCGAACGAAAACGCAAGATGATTTCGACTGCCGGGGCAGTTGATTCGGGTTCAACATAGTGAGACTGACTCGTAATGTCCAGCGATACAAGGGTGAGCGCACAACAAAACGGGCCGGTCGCATGGCGACCGGCCCGTTTCGAATGCGGGATGCGAACAGATCAGCCGAGGCTGAACGGAGCGCCCCACAGGGTCACCCAGGAGATGACGTTGTCGGTCTCGACCTCGACGGACACGAAGGCACGCGCCTGCGCGTAGCCGGCGCAGCCGCTCAGGCCGATGGTGGTGTCGGACCAGGTCACAGAGCCGGAGCCGTTCTTGAACTTGTTGCTCTTGCTGTGCGATTCGCTGCCGAAGTCGTCGGCCTGCTCGCGGTCGAGAATGTAGAACGAGGACGACTGGCCGGGGCCGAGCGAGAGCTCGCCGCCGGTGGTGATGCCACCGGAGCCGTTGCCGTCCTGGTCGATCGCGGCTTCGCCGCCGCCGGAGACGCCGCCACCCGAGATGTTGACCTGGCAACCCACGGTGTAGCCCGGGTAGATCTTGCCGGAGCCGCCGTCGGAAACGGTGACCTGAGCGCTACCGGAGACCCACGAGTTGCGGTGCACCGGAGTGGAACCCATGGACGGGCTGATCAGGGCCGACTCACCGACAAGGGAGATGTCGACGACGGTGCCGTCGGACAGCGTCTTGGTGATGTGTCCACCCGGCAGGGGAACGAAGGTATCGGCATTGGCCGCGCCCGTCGAGAACAGGCCGACGGCCACGGTGGCCGCAGCGCTGACGCCCGCCACCTTCGCCATGAACTTACGGTTGATCATAGGATTTGTCCCTCGAGGATTGAGTTCGCCGCAGCGAGAAGAAGATTCGTGCCGGATCGAAGAACGTCAGCCGATGCTGAACGGCATGCCGTACAGGGTGGTCTTCGAGTAGTTGTCGCCGATGACCTCGACGACGGTGTACGCCCGGGCCTGCGCGTAGCCGGCGCAGCCCTGGATCTCGATTTCCGCGTCCTGGTAATCGATCGCGTAGGTACCGGCCTTCAGGATGTCCTTCGAGCTGATCTGCACGAACTTCACTTCACCGGGGCCGAGGTTGACGCCGATGGAGCCGCCCGCGGTCACGCCGCCGGTGCTGATTCCGCCGGAGACACCGGCGCCGATGGCGTCATCGGCGATGCTCACCTGGCAACCGACGATGTAGCCGGTGTTCAGCTGGGAGGTGCCGTGCGTCGACGAGTTGTTCGAGCCGGGACGACCGGTCGGGCCGTTCCAGGGGCCGACCTCGCCCTCGGGGGTCTCGTTGACCTCGGCGACCGCGGTGCCCGAGACCCAGACGACGCGACCCGCGCCGTTGGCGGCCATCGACGGCGAGATCAGTGCGGACTCGTGGGTGCGGGTGATGGTCACGCCAGCAGGGCTGACCTTCTGGCCGTCCGGCAACGGCACGAAGGTATCGGCATTGGCGGCACCGGTCGACAGCAGGCCCAAGGCCACGGCGGCCGCGGCAGCGCCGACGCCCGCGGCACGGACGCCACGGCGCACACCGGTGGTGCGGTTCTCGCTCATACTTCCCCTCATCAGGTGTCTAACAGCCGGCTTCGACTTTCGAAGCCGGACAAATGGACCTCACAGGGCCCAGATCAGTGTGTCGCCCCTTTGTTGCCGTTACGTAACTAACTGTTATTTCGACGATACGGCCGGGGCCGGTGTGGCGAACCCGAGCCAGGGTTCCACCGGGTGGTTCAACGCACAGAGGTGGGAGTACTGCGGGGACCGATAGTTGGTGGCTCGATGGCGAACATTAAACGCCGTTACACGGATTCGGCAACGAAAGAGTTCGTAAATTTCACTGTGAAGCACGGCACACATTCGTACATCGCCACATGCCTTGACGTGCATTGATGCAGTCGCAAAGGCTCCTGTCATGACACCTTGACAGGAGATGGCCCCGGGTAACGATCTGGGTCGTCGAACGACAAAAGACCACGCTTTCGCGTGGTCTCGAGTATTTGTCCGCAGTGTTCGTTCATGCCGTAATCGGCAATTCCAAGGCGGCTTATTACGTAGCGGCTACGTAGATAACGGGCTGATCACCCGTGGTGCGGTGGAACTTGCGACCGTAACCAATCGTCGGTACCGGAGCCCCGTGATCGCTCGCCGCGTTCGTCGCCGGTGGTCTCCGGGAGAACATCGCCGAAGATTCTCGCCAGTCGCGCCGCCTCGGCCGCTTTCCGTCGCAACTCCTCCGCCGCAGCCTGTTTCCGGCCCCGATCATCGGGGCCGGAAACAGCGTCGTGCGGGTCGGATGTCATTCGTCCAGACCGGACAATTCGCCGATCACCTTGCTGGCCAGCGGGCCGAGGGTGGCCATGCCGTCGCGGACCGACGCGCGCGTGCCGGGCAGGTTCACCACCAGGGTGCTGCCGGAGATGCCTGCCACGCCGCGGGACAGACCGGCGTCGAGCGAGCCCGCCACCCGGCCGGACGCGCGCAATGCCTCGGTGATGCCGGGCAGTTCACGGTCGAGCACCTGGGTGGTGGCTTCGGGGGTGATGTCGCGCGGCGACATGCCGGTGCCGCCGACCGAGATCACCAGGTCGACGCCGCCGATCACCGCAGTGTTGAGCGCGTTGCGGATCTCGACCTCCTCGGCTTGCACCGTCACCGAGGCGTCGACGAGGAACCCGGCCTCGTTGAGCAATTCGGTGACGAGCGGGCCGAGCGAATCCACGCCGCCATGAGCCGTCCGATCGTCGACGACAACAACCAGTGCGCGCCCTGCCACGGGAGCATCGATGTCCATGGTCATCACCGTAGCGCCTACGCACGACAGGTTTGCGTTCGAACGCATCATCGGCCGCCTTCCGCCGCCGCGGCGGTGAGCGTGACCTCGACGGTCTTGGAGTTACCGCCCTGTTCGTCGGTGTAAGTCACCTTCACCTTGTCTCCTGGCTGGTGTGAGCGGACGGCGGCGATCAGCGCGTCGCCGGAGTCGATGGGGCGGTCGTCGAGGCGGGTGATGACGGCTCCCGCGGGGATGCCTGCCTTGGCGGCAGGGCCGTCGGGAGTGGCCTCGAGTACGCGTGCGGCGGTGTCCTGCGGGCGCAGTTTGATGCCGATCTGGGCGTAGGTGGCATGGCCGGTCTTGATCAGTTCGTCGGCGACCCGGCGCGCCTGATCCACCGGGATCGCGAAGCCGAGGCCGATCGAACCGCTCTGGGTGCCGCCCGCCGCCTCGCCGCCGAGGCTGGCGATGGCGGTGTTGATGCCGATCAGCTTGCCCTGTCCGTCGACCAGCGCGCCGCCGGAGTTGCCCGGGTTGATCGCCGCGTCGGTCTGGATCGCGTCGATCACCGGGTTCACCTGACTCGGCGTGCCCTCGCCGCTGGTCGAGACCGGTCGGTTGAGGGCCGAGACGATGCCGGTGGTGACCGTGCCCGCGAGGCCGAGCGGCGAGCCGATCGCGATCACCGGCTGACCCACGGCCAGACCGTCGGAGGTGCCGAGTTCGATCGGCGTGAGCCCGGTCTTGCCGCTGACCTTGATGACAGCCAGGTCGGAGACCGGATCCGCGCCGATCATCGTGGCGGGCGCGGTGCTGCCGTCGCTGAACACCACTTCCATCTTCGCCGAGGCACCCGCGCCCGCGGCGACGTGATTGTTGGTGAGGATCAAACCGTCCGTGGACAGCACCACCCCGGAACCCTCGCCGGACGCGCGATTACCCGCGACCTTGATCATCACGACACTGGGCAACACCCGCTGCGCCACCGCCTGGGTGGACCCGGCGGGCGCGTTGGCGACGTTGTTGACCGCGGGCTTCGGCGCCTCGAGCGCATTGGTCACCGGCGCGGAACCCGAGTCGGTGGCGAGCACTCCGACGACACCACCGACACCACCGCTGACCAGAGCCAGCGCCGTCGCACCGGCGATCAGGCCGAGCCGCAGCGGCTTTCGCTGCGGAGTCGGCGCGGGACCGAACGCCTGGGGCTGCGCACCGTGCGACGGCTGACCCCCCTGCGAAGGCGGGCCACCGAACGCCATGGGGGCGGTGTGAGGCGCGGGATTCCCGAAGGGCGCATGGTCGCTGTGGGCCTGCTGTCCGCCGTAGGGTGCCTGCCCGCTGAAGGGTGCAGGCTCGCCATGGGGCTGGTCGCTGTAGCGCGGCTGGTCGCCGAAGGGAGCCGGTCCGGCATGCTCGCCGTAGCGCGGCTGGTCGCCGAAGCCCGGCGCCTGCCCCTGGTGCCCGGCCGGTAGCCCCGACTCGGTGGGATGGCCCGTGTCGCCCGGCCCGGTAGCGGCGGGCCGGTCAGCGGGGTGCTGGGGATCGTCGGTCATGGTGTCTGTCTCCTCACGCTTGCTGACCAGCTTCCTGACGGCTACTGAGAGGCGCCTGAGATCGGACTATCAGTTCGCCGTGACTGACGGCGATCACCCGGCGTCGGACTCGTCGAGAACGATCGGCGCCTCCCCCGGCAACACGATGCGCACCAGCGCGCCGCCCCGATCGGAGGTGTCGACCGCGATGGTGCCGCCGTGTTTGGTCACCACCTGCTTGACGATGGCCAGCCCGAGTCCGGAACCGGGCATCGAGCGCGAGGCGGTCGTGCGGTAGAAGCGTTCGAAGACCAGTTCGCGTTCGCCGGTGGGGATGCCGGGGCCCGCGTCGCCGACTGCCAGTTCGAGCAGTCCGGGGCCGGCCGGGCGCATGGTGATCCGCACGACCGCGTCGGGCGGACTCCACTTGGCCGCGTTGTCGAGGACGTTGAGGACGGCCCGTTCCAGCCCCGCCTCGTGCCCGTAGACGAACCAGGGCGCCAGATCGGCCACGAAGGTGATCCCCACCCGTCTGCGGCGCGCACGTTCGAGCGCACGCTCGGCCACCTCGCCGAGATCCACCCGCTCGTACACGGTTTCGGGGGCATCCTCACGGGCCAGGTCGACCAGGTCGCCGACCAGCGTCGACAGCTCACCGATCTGGGCGACCACATCGGCGCGCAATTCGGCCATGTCCTCGTCGGGCAGCCGGGGCGCGCCCGGCCTGCCCGAGGCGATGAGCAGCTCCATATTGGTGCGCAGCGAGGTGAGCGGCGTCCGCAGTTCGTGGCCCGCGTCGGCGACGAGCCGACGCTGACGATCGCGTGATTCGGTCAGCGCCCGCAGCATCGTGTTGAAACTCTCGGTGAGTCTGGCCAATTCGTCGTCACCGGTCACCGGGATCGGCGTCAGGTCGTCGGTGCGGGCGACGCGCTCGGTGGCCGCGGTGAGCCGGGCGATCGGGCGCAGACCGGTACGACCCACCGCGGTTCCGGCGGCGGCGGCGAGCACGACGCCGCACGCGCCGACCACGAACAGCAGCCATGCCAGCTGATCGAGCACCTCGCGGGTGCGGTAGAGCTTCTGCGAGATGATCAGCGTCGCGCCGCTGTGCGTACGCGCGGCGAGTACCCGCTGGTCACCGACGGTGCGCAGCGAGGAATTGATCTTGCCGTCGGCCACCGCGAGCTCCTGGGCGCCGACCGGTGGAATTGTCTGCTGGGGTGGCATATACGGCTTGTGACCGGCATAGATCAGCGCGACGCCGACATCGTTGGAGAACAGCCCGGCCAGCACGATCGACTGGAAACCGGCGGTCTCGAAATTGTTGTTGATCATCGTCGCCGCGCGGGCCTCGAGCTGGGCGTCGACGTCGGCGTAGAGCGCGCGCGCCACCATCGCGTAGGCGGCGATCGAGGTGACCGCGACCGCGATCAGCACCACCGACGCGGCCAGCAGGGTCACCCGCCAGCGCAGGGACACCGAGCGGGTGAGCGGGGTAGGGGGACGCATCTCACTCGCGTCCAGCGGCCTGCCGAGAACGGCGACCGCGGGTTCCTTGTGTGCCATCTCGCCCGCCTACGGAGGGGTCTCGCGCAGCACGTAGCCGACGCCACGCACGGTGTGGATCAGTCGTTCCTCGCCGTCGGCCTCGGTCTTGCGGCGCAAATAGCCGATATAGACCTCCAGCGCGTTGCCGGAGGTCGGAAAGTCGTAGCCCCAGACCTCTTCGAGGATTCGTCCGCGAGTGAGCACTCGGCGCGGATTGGCCATCAACATCTCGAGCAACGAGAACTCGGTACGCGTCAGACTGATCGCGCGTTCGCCGCGCGAAACCTCGCGGGTGACCGGATCCAGCGACAAGTCAGCGAACACCATCGCCTCCGACGCTTCACCGGGATCGGGCGTTCGACGACGCAGCAACGCCCGTAAACGCGCCAGCAATTCCTCCAACGCGAAAGGTTTCGGCAAATAATCGTCGGCGCCCGCGTCGAGGCCGGCCACTCGTTCGGACACCGAATCGCGCGCGGTCAAAACGAGAATCGGCAGATCGTCGCCCGTACTGCGCAGCCTTCGGCACACTTCGAGGCCGTCCAGGCGCGGCATCATGACGTCGAGAACCAGCGCATCGGGCCTGGCCGCGGTCACTTTCTCGAGTGCGTCCAGACCGTCGACAGCGAGGTCGACGGTGTAGCCGTTGAAGCTCAGTGACCGGCGCAGTGATTCCCGCACCGCGCGATCGTCGTCGACTACCAGAATGCGCATGTGCTGTAGTTTGCCGTGACCGACTGAGAACGTACTGAGAGGCCTCGGCGCGCCGAACGTCGTGTTCTCGCCGGAGGTATGTTGTAGGTCTTGACAAACCCGAACGAATCGTCGTTGTGTCAGCGCATATTCGGCGAATTACAGACCGTGTGGCCCGGATTGCCGATGCCCACTCGGCACGGTATCTTTCCTGCGGTAAAAGAAGACCTCCAGTTGGTTCTGCGCTCGCATCGCTCCGCGACCTCCCCGCGCGGGCCGGGGTCACACGTGGAAGCAGAGGCAACGCACGCGGATGGAACCTGCATCGCGCTCCTGGCAATTCAGCCTGTCCAACTGGTCGGTTACGCGCAAGGTCGGTGTGGTGCTGGTGCTGCCGGTGATGCTCGCGACCACCTTCGCCGTGCTGCGGATCAACAACGAACTGCAGACGATGACGCAGCTGGGCGCGGCCACCGAACAGGCCACCGTCATCCGTCCCGTCGTCAAATTCGCCACCGCCACCGAACAACTCGCCGTCGCCGCGACGGCCAACTGGGGTGCGATCGCCGACCCCCAGACCGACGCCGCGCTCACCACCTACGACCAGGCCCTCGCCGAGGTGCAGAGCGCGCTGCGCTCGGCCCGCATCGACCCTGTCGTCGCCAGTGAACTCACCGCGGCCACCACCACCGGCGCCACCCTGCGCAATACCGTGCGCGGCGGGTCCCCGGCGATGGTCGGCGAGCAGACCGACGAGATCGGCGAACGGATCGGAAAGGCGCTGTCCAAGACCCCGCAGGTCCAGGACTTCGTCGTGCAGCGCTACTTCCTCCAGCTGGCCGCGCTGCACCAGGCCCGCCGGGTGCTCACCCGCGAGCGCACGCTGGTCGTCTCGCCCGAATCCGGTCGCAGCCAGAGCGCGCGAGCGAAGATGCTCGTCGAGCTCGGCTCCGAATCGAACATGATCAAGACCTACGCGATGGTCTTGCCCGACCAGGCGGGCAGCATGGCCGCGCTGCTCGACGCGGTGCAGACCCGGATCAGTGTGTTCAGCCAGAACAGCGGTGATCCGACCACCAACGCGGCGGTGCTCAACACGCTCCAGGTGAGCGCCGACACCTACGCCTCCACGATCTCCGCGCTGCTCGACAACATCGACCACACTCTCGACAGCAACACCGCGACGGCACAGACCGGCGCCCTGCGCGAGACCACCCTGGTGCTCGGCATGCTGCTGGCGGGCCTGGCGCTCGCGCTGGCCGTGGCCCGCACCCTGGTGGTGCCGGTGCGCAGGCTGCGCCGCGACGCGCTCGAGGTCGCGCATGTGAAGCTGCCCGACGAGCTGGCCGTGGTCCGCAGCGGCGGCGCGACGCCGGAGATCATGCCGGTGGGTGTGCACTCCACCGACGAGATCGGTCAGCTGGCCCGTGCCGTCGACGAGATCCACGAGCAGGCGCTGAATCTGGCGGGCGATCAGGCCCGCCTGCGCCTGCAGATCGGCAACATGTTCGAGACGCTGTCGCGGCGCAGCCAGTCGCTGGTGGAGCAGCAGCTCGCGCTCATCGAGGAACTCGAGCACGACGAGGACAACCCCTCGCGCCTGCAGACGCTGTTCCGCCTCGACCACCTCGCCACCCGCATGCGCCGCAACGGCGACAACCTGCTGGTGCTCGCGGGCACCGTGCTGCGCCGCGGTCATCTGCCGCCGGTGCCGCTGTCGGACATGCTGTGGAGCGCGGTCTCGCAGGTGGAGGACTACCAGCGGGTCGAGATCGGCAATGTGCCCGACGGCGTCGTGGCCGGTGAGTCCGCGGTCGATATCGAGCACCTGCTCGCCGAGCTCATCGACAACGCCCTGCGCTACTCCCCGCCGAGTACATCGGTGGCGGTCATCGTCGGCCGGGCGGTCGACAGCGGCTATCTGATCGAGATCACCGACCGCGGCCTCGGCATGTCGGCCGAGGATCTGCAGACGACCAACGACCGGCTCGCCTCCGGTGGTGAGGTGACCATCGAAACCGCCCGTCGCATGGGTCTTTTCGTGGTCGGCAGGCTCGCCAAGCGACACACCATCACGGTCAGCCTGCGCCGTACCAGCGGTGCGGCCCCGCAGCCCGGCATCACGGCCAGCGTGCATCTGCCCAGTGCGCTCGTCGCGCCGTCGCCGCCCATGTCGTCGGGTCCGGCCACCGGGCCGAATCCGATCGTCCCCGCCGGGATCGGCCCGTACGCGCTGACTCCGGCCGACATCACCGGCCCGAATCCGATCATGCCGACCGGACCGCGCCCCTTGGTCTCGCTCGACGCCGTGACCGATCTCGACCTGCCCGCCTCACCGCTTCCCGCGCTGCCGACGTTCGCGGATCCGAATCCGCTCGTCCCGGCCAACGGCGCGAGCACGCCCAAGAACCCACTCACCAGTGTCGGTCTCCCGCAACGTGTTCCGGCCGCGGTACCGGCGCCCCCGCCGGAACCGGCCATCGTCGAACCCGACGAGGACGCGGCACCGGCGGGCATGTGGGCCGAGCACGATCACGACACCGACGATCTCCCGGTGACGACCGATCCGGCGGCCCCCGCTCCCGACTCGTCGCCGTTCGGCCTGCCGCAGCGCATCCCCGCGACCGCGCTGGCCGAGCTCGCCGCGTCGTCCGCACCGGCCGCGCCCCAGGAGCCGCAACCCGCGCCGCGTCCCCTCGACGTCGACCCGATGCCGACGACGAGCACCCGTTTACAGCCGGTCTCCGGCCCGGCGCCGACCCCGATCTACCAGCGGATGGTCTCGGAGTGGCTCGTCGAACCCGCCTCAGCCCCCACCGAATCCGGTAACGGCAACGGCGCGTCGTGGAGCGCCCCCGGCGACGCGGGCTGGTCGGCCGCCGCCGAGGCGGACCACCCACCTACGTCCTCGCGAACGAGCGGCGGGCTGCCGATCCGCAAGCCGGGCGCTCAGCTCGTCCCCGGTGGGCTCACCCCCGCGGAGGAAGCGGGCGCTCGCGACCCCGAGGAGATCCGCAACAACCTGACCAGACATCTCAGCGGCGTCCGCAGCGGCCGTGCCGAGATCCAGTACAACGACGGAGGCCTCGAATGAGCAACGCGCACCCCACAGACGAGAATCTGAACTGGTTGGTCGCCCGCTTCACCCGCGACGTACCCGGCGTCTCACACGCGGTGCTCGTCTCGGCCGACGGACTGCTCCAGGCGACCAGTCCGCATCTACCCGCCGACCGCGCCGAGCAATTGGCCGCGGTCACCGCCGGTCTGGCCAGCCTGTCGATGGGTGCCGCGCACCTGTTCGACGGCGGCAAGGTGATGCAGTCGATCGTGGAGATGCAGCGGGGCTATCTGCTGGTGATGAGCGTCGGAAACGGTTCGCACCTGGCCGTTCTCGCCAACAAGAGCCACGACATCGGCCGCATCGGCTACGAGATGGCGTTGCTCGTCGACCGGGTGGGCTCGGCGGTTACCGCCACCGCCCGCTCCGCCGGCTGAGGTGAGATGTCGAGCCCTTACGGATCCGATCACCGGCCGACTACCCGGGTCAGGCCCTATGCCCTGACCTCCGGCCGCACCGAGCCCGCGATCGCGCTGCCCTTGGAGGCGGTCGTCGAGACGGTATCTTATACAGCGCACAACGACTGGTCCGCAGGCGATTTGCGGATCGAAATCGTGCGTCTTGCCACACATCGGCTTTCTGTCGTCGAGATTGCCGCATACCTTGGTCGCCCACTGGGTATGGTCCGGGTGATGATCGGTGATCTCGTAGTGGGCGGGATTCTTCGAGTGCATTCGACGCTGACCGAACAGGCGAGCTACGACGAACGCCGATCACTGATGGAGAGGACTTTGCGTGGACTCCGTGGCCTCTGATGGCATGCGCCCGCCGGCACAAGAACAACGGGTCGCGTCGACCAAGATCGTCGTAGCGGGCGGATTCGGCGCCGGTAAAACGACTTTCGTCGGTGCGGTGTCGGAGATCGTGCCGCTGCGCACCGAGGCGATGGTGACCCATTTCTCCGACGGCATCGACGATCTCGCCGAGACGCCGGAAAAAGAAACCACCACCGTGGCCATGGATTTCGGGCGCATCGTGCTGCCCGGCAACCTGGTGCTCTACCTGTTCGGCACCCCGGGCCAGAAGCGCTTCTGGTTCATGTGGGACGACCTGATCCGGGGCGCCATCGGCGCGGTGGTGCTGATCGACACCCGCAGGCTGGAAGACAGTTTCGCCGCCGTCGACTTCTTCGAGGCGCGTGGACTGCCGTTCCTGATCGCGGTGAACCGCTTCCCCAACGCTCCGCGCTTCCCCATCGCCGAACTGCGCGAAGCGCTCTCGGTGCGCGAGGGCATCCCGATCGTCGACATCGACGCGCGCAATGCCGTCGAGGTCCGTCAGGCACTGGCGGCGGTGACCGAATACGCCATCGCCCAGCTCGAGCCGCAGCAGTTCGAAGGAGCGGGCAGGCGTGCCTGATCTGCTCGCCGCGACCGGTGCCGAGACATTCGCGCACGGCACCGGGATCGCGTGGCTCGCGTTGGACCTGTCGGCGCTCGGCGCGCTGGTGGCGTTCGCCTGTATCCGGCATGCGAAGTACTCGATCCGGTTCCGGCTGATCTGGCTGACGATGGCCGCGGTCTCGCTCGGCGGGGTCGGGCTGTGGCTGGCGAATTCCGTCGCGCTGCTGGCGATGCGGGTGAACGACAGCACGATGCGCTACAACGTCGCGCTCGGTGCGGCGGCACTGGCCATCGCGGTGGTCGGCGTCCTGGCCGGATTGCTGATCAGTGGCCGGACCCCCCAGGTGCCGCGGCTGATCATCGGTGGGCTGACGATGGGGTTGAGCATCGGACTGTCGACCTATCTGACCCTCGACGCGCTCGCCGTGCAGGGCACCGTCGACGAGTCACTCGGCCTCATCGGGGTGTCGGTGCTGGTGTCGATGGCGCTGTGCACCGCGACCCTGTGGGTATCGCAGGTGGTCCGGCGGGTGCCGATGCGGGTGCTGGTGTCGGTGCTGTTCGCGCTCGGCGTCGCGGCGGTGTATTACACGGCCATCGCCGCGCTGAGCTTCGCGATCGATCCGGGTATCCGGACACCGGCCGGGATGCCCCTGTTCGACCTGGTGTTCCCGATGTTCGTGATCGGTGCGCTCGGCCTGACCGTGCCGATCACCGCGGTGCTGGTGGCGCCGGATCGACGCGATGTCGCGGTCCCGGTGCGTCAGCCCGTTCCGGCCCGTTGACCGCAACCAGCTAACGTCCGGTTTGTCGGAATATTTCCGGTCTTCCGCCCCGCTGATCCGAGCTCTCGCAACCTGCGGCGAACTGCCGCGAAAACCGCCTCTGAAGTGGCGATGAGCGGGTTCCCCATACTCGGGGAACCCGCCCTCCCGCACGAGAGTACATACCTGTGAGGGACTCCGCATCAGTGGTTCGGGAATTTTCTTGTGGCGAAAAACAAACCGAGAGTTGGTAATTCGACCGTCAGCAAATACTCCGCAAGCCCTTGCGCGCGTTCGTGCCAAGTGGCGTGCATCACACGGTTAACGGGGCGGTTGCCCCACACCCTTCCCTAGGGCCCTGAACAGGCAGAACAGCACCGCAGTAAGTCCCCTGGACAGATGGCAGGGCAGAACGAACCGCCGAGCCCCCGGAAGCCCACCACCTGGTGCGCCAACCGAGTTATGGTCGCTGATGGGCGCATCCGTCTCGCCCGGCACATCCAAGGTTCGTTCGAAGGAGTTCGCATGGCCGTCAACGTGGTGCTCGACAAAGTCCTCGACAAGGAATTCGAGAACAAGACGCTCGCCGAAATTCTCGCCGCGCCCCCGTCGGCGCTGGCCGGCCTCACCGAGGCGCACGACAAGCAACTGCTCGAGGCGCTGAAGATCAAGACCATCGCCGACCTGGGCAACAACAAGTTCTTCCAGCTCGCCGCGACCCTCGTAGCGCTGGCCGAACGAGAAGGATGACGCGGGCCGCAAACCCAGGGCGGTAGAGACAGGCAACGGCCTGCCGGGCGGTTCCGGCAGGCCGTTGTCGTCGGCGTCAGAGCCGGGCGGGGTCGATCATGCCCTTGCGGACGGCGTTGACGATGCGGCGTGGTACTCGGTACTCGACACCGCCCACTGTCACCGGGACCAGCTGCGGGACTTCCGCTTTCCACTGCGCGCGTCTGCTTCGGGTGTTCGAGCGCGACATTCTGCGCTTGGGGACCGCCATGATTCAGCCTTCCTTGCCTGCGCGCGAGCGCTTTCCGTACTTGCGCTCGAACTTCTCGACCCGGCCCTGGGTGTCGAGGTTGCGGGCGGTGCCCGTCCAGAACGGGTGCGAATCCGAGGTCACGTCGACCAGCATGAGCGGGTAGGTGTTCCCGTCGGCCCATTCGATCGTGCGGTCGCTGTTCGCGGTCGACCTGGTCAGGAACTGCTTGCCGGTGCTCGCGTCCTCGAACACGACGGGGTGGTAGTCGGGGTGGATGCCCGCTTTCATGCCGTTTCTCCTCTCGGGTTTGTGCGCTCGCTCGCCGAGGCCGTTGCCTCGGTGGGATCGGCGCAGGGATCTTGATGCCAGTCGCCGAAGGGGTCCTCCCACAACGCGACTCGTTCCGGCGCCCGGTCGACGAGCAGCAGTTCGTCGTCCTCGACCAGCGCCCAGTGCAGGGCGTGCCGGATCTCGGCGGGGTCCGCGTCGTGAGCCAGGATCACCAGCGACACATCGCGATCGCCGAATCGCTCGTCCCAGCCCAGCGCGCCCATCGCCCGCCGATCCGGGTCGGCGCCGGCCTGTTCCTCGGCGCTCATCGTGGCCAGCCAGCGACCGGCGCCGCCGACCCGCAGCCCGCCACCGGCCGACTCGAGCCAGACCACGTGGTCGGGCTGGGTCGCCAGCCAGATCCGGCCGCGGGCGGTGACCACGCCGTCGAGGAGTACGTCGAGGGCTTCGTGCAGCCGCTCGGGATGAAACGGCCTGCGCGCGGCGAATTCGACGATCGAGACGCCGCAGTCGGTGCTCAGCGGCGGCTGTCCCCGCAGCAGCGGTGCGTGCGCGTCGAAGATCCGGCCCCGGCGTGAGTCCGCGGGCACGCGGGTCAGCAGCGCACCGATCTCGATGGCGTCGAAGCCGGACAGGTCGGGTAGCCAGGCGACCGGCGCCGCGGGTGCGAGGCGGGCGAGCACGGCTGCCAGCCGCTCGTGATCGAGCGCGTCGGCGCCCGCGGTGAGTACCACCAGCGCGTCGGCGAAGTCGACCTGGCCGACAGCCACCTGCGCGACCGTGCGCTCATCGTCGGCCGAGGCGAGCCCGCGATCGGCCAGCACCTCGTCACCGGTGGCATCGGCGAGCCACTGCTGCCCGTCCAGGCAGGTCAGCACGGCTTCGATCCGTACGCTGCGGCCCGCGGGCCCGTCGACACGATCGGCCACCCCGCTGACCTCGACATGCTCGATCGCGTGGCACAGCGCCTCCGCCTCGATGCCGGGATCCAGCGCGAGCACGATCCGCTCGACGTGATCGCGGGTGGCGAGCGTGCACAGCATCGGCAGCAGATCGGCGCGCAGCGTGCACGACACGCACCCGTGCGCCAGTTCGAGCACCGTGGTGCTCACGTTGCCCGCGGTCCGCACCGTGCGCCGCACCACTCCCTCACGTAGCTCGGCGAGGTCGTGATGCACCACCACGGTGCCCGCGTCCTCGCTCAGCGTCGCCGCGATGTGCTCGACGCCGCCCATGGCGGGTCCGGAGAAGCCGGCCAGCAGCACCACGGGCGTTCTCCGGTCTGACTGGTCCAGCACCCGATACCCCTTTCGACAATGATTTTCATTTACCTCACGGCGACTGTACAGTGCGGAATAATCGTTGTCGAAAATGGTTGTCATAACCATGGAAGGAGGTCGCATGTCGGCCCACTGCCAGGTCACCGGTCGCAAGCCCGGCTTCGGAAAAGCCGTCTCCCACTCGCACCGGCGCACCAACCGACGCTGGAACCCCAACATCCAGCACAAGACCTACTACCTGCCCAGCGAGGGCCGCCGCATCACGCTGACGGTCTCCACCAAGGGCATCAAGACCATCGACCGCGACGGGATCGAGGCCGTGGTGGCCCGCATCCGCGCTCGTGGGGACAAGATCTAGGAGCTGAACATGGCCTCGAAAGCGACCGATATCCGGCCGATCGTCAAGCTGAAGTCCACCGCGGACACCGGCTTCACCTACGTCACCCGCAAGAACCGCCGCAACGACCCCGACCGGCTGGTTCTGCACAAGTACGACCCCGTCGTGCGCCGCCACGTCGACTTCCGGGAAGAGCGCTGATGGCGAAGAAATCCAAGATCGCCCGCAACGAGCAGCGGCGCGAGATCGTCGAACGGTTCGCGGCCCGGCGCGCCGAGCTCAAGGAGATCATCCGCAAGCCGAGCACCGGCGAGGCCGAACGCTCGGCCGCCCAGGCCGAACTGCGCAACCAGCCACGCAATGCCAGTCCGGTACGATTGCGCAATCGGGACGCTGCTGACGGCCGCCCACGCGGCTATCTCCGCAAGTTCGGCCTCTCCCGTGTTCGTGTGCGCGAGATGGCCCATCGGGGTGAGCTTCCCGGGGTCCACAAATCGAGCTGGTAGAGACTCCCCAAACTGATTCGTGAGAAGGAATATCCCATGGCAGTGAAGCGAGCACCGTCCAAGAAGGCACGCGCCGACCAGGGGCGTAAGCCGAAGAAGAATCCGCTGATCGCCGCGGGCATCGAGTACGTCGACTACAAAGACGTCAACCTGCTGCGGACCTTCATCTCCGATCGCGGCAAGATCCGCAGCCGCCGCGTCACCGGCCTGACCCCGCAGCAGCAGCGTCAGGTCGCCGTCGCGGTGAAGAACGCGCGGGAGATGGCGTTGCTGCCGTTCACCACCACCAAGTAGCGCCGTGAACACGAGAATGGCCCCGAAGCTGTTGCCTCGGGGCCACTTTCGTCTGCGCCTTACGGGATGGTCAGTACCTGACCGGCGTTGATCAGATCCGGATTGTCGATACCGGAGGCCGCGGCGATCTCCTGGTAGCGGTTGCCGTCACCGTAGAAGCGCTCCGAGATCGCCCACAGGGTGTCGCCCGACTCGACCGTGTAGGTCTGCGCGGCCGGCGGCGGCGGGACCTCCTCGGCGATCGGGGACGCCGCGACCGGCTCCGGCGCGGGCAGCGGGTTGTCGGTGTTGGTGGCGGTGGCCCACGCGACCGAGCCGTCGGTGCCGTAGAGCACGACGTTGCGGTCGGGCTGCACGACCAGCTTCTCGACGTTCTTGCCGCTGGTGTCGGTCGCCCAGATACGCGCGCCGCCACCGCTGTAGACGACGAAGTCGCCGTCGTGCTGCAGGGCCGCGCGCTGCGCGTCCTGCCCGTGCGTCATGGCGGCCCAGACGACGTTGCCGTCGGGCTCGGTCAGCACCAGGTTGCCATCCGGCTGCAGAGCCAGGGTGTACGCACCGCCGGTCAGGGACTGCCCCAGTCCCAGTTCTTCGCCTACGCGCAGCGTGTCGGCCACGTTGTTCCTTTCGAAGATCGCCAATTGCTTCAGCCCAACAGAAGATGCCGGCCGATTGCCGCAGAGCCGCATCGAAGCCGAATGTAGTCGCCGCGGCCGGGAAATGGAGGAGTTATGCGCAGGGTTCGCGGAAAGTTCACGGCCGGGCCGGGCCGTCTAGGGTCGACACCATGAGAACGATGTCGCGCTACACCGCCGCCGCGGCAGCCGTGGCCGTGCTGATCGCACCGCTCACCGCCTGCGGATCCTCGGATGATGCTGCGCCCCAACCGAATACATCGACAACAAACACCCGGCCCGAAGACCCGAACCCCGGCATCGGGCAGCCCTTCACCGCGGATCCCACCCTCGTCAACCCGCACCCGATCCCGTTCACGTCCTGGAACCGGCTGAGCGAGAACAAGATCAGCGTCAACTTCCAGACCGGCAACCCCGAGTGCTACGCCGTGGACGCCTCCGTCACCGAAACCGCCGAGGTGGTCACCGTATCCCTGCGCTCCGGGACCCGAGCGGACTCCGTGAACAAGATGTGCACCATGAACGCCGTCTTCGGCACCTTGGAAATCCCCTTGAGTTCCCCGCTGGGCAGCCGCGAGGTAGTCGACCCCGGATAGCCGAAACGGGTGCCGCACCGAGGATTCGGTGCGGCACCCGTTTCGGGTTCGGACTCAGTGAGCGAAGTGGCGTGCGCCTGTCAGGTACAGGGTGACGCCGGCTTCCTTGCAGAGTTCGATGGTGTCCTTGTCGCGGATCGAACCGCCGGGCTGCACGATCGCGCGAACACCCGCGGCCACCAGGATCTCCGGCCCGTCCGAGAACGGGAAGAAGGCGTCGGAGGCGGCGACGGAACCCTTCGCACGCTCACCCGCGCGCTCGACGGCGAGCTTGCAGGAATCGACACGGTTGACCTGGCCCATGCCGACGCCGACCGCGGCGCCGTCCTCGGCGAGCAGGATCGCGTTCGACTTCACCGAACGGCATGCGCGCCAGGCGAATTCGAGGTCGGCCAGGGTGGTGACGTCGGCCGGGTCGCCCGCGGCGAGAGTCCAGTTGACCGGATCATCGCCCTCGGCGTCGAGAACGTCGCGGTCCTGCAGCAGCGCACCGCCGCTGATCGGGCGCAGCTCCACGCCCTTGCGCTGCGGCGCGTCGGCCACCAGCACGCGCACGTTCTTCTTGCGCTGCAACACTTCCACGGCACCGGGCGCGTACCCGGGGGCGATGATCACCTCGGTGAAGATCTCGGCGACCTGCTCGGCCATCTCGACGCTCACCTCACGGTTGGCCGCGATCACGCCACCGTAGGCACTCACCGGGTCGGTGGCATGCGCCTTGCGGTGCGCCTCGGCGATATCGCCTGCCACGGCGATGCCACACGGGTTGGCGTGCTTGATCACCGCGACCGCGGGCTCGTCGAAGTCGAACGCGGCCCGCCAGGCGGCGTCACCATCGGTGTAGTTGTTGTACGACATCTCCTTGCCGTGCAACTGCTTCGCCTGCGCGATCCCGACCGTGCCGTCGTTGCTGGTGTACAGCGCGGCGGCCTGGTGCGGGTTCTCGCCGTAGCGCAGCACCGCGGCGCGCTCCCACGAACCGGCGACCCAGCCGGGGAACTGCTCGGTCTCCTCGGCGACGGCGGGCACGGCGACCGAGCCCATCCAGCTCGCGACGGCCACGTCGTAGCTCGCGGTGTGCTGGAAGGCCTTGGCCGCCAGCGCGGTCCGCTCGGCGAGGGTGAACCCGCCGGACTTCACCGCGGCGAGCACGTCGTCGTAGTCGGTGACGTCGACGACCACACCCACCGACGGGTGATTCTTCGCCGCGGCACGCACCATCGACGGTCCGCCGATGTCGATCTGCTCCACGCACTCGTCGACGCTCGCGCCACTGGCCACGGTCTGGGTGAACGGGTACAGGTTCACCACCACCAGCTGGAACGCCTCGACACCCAGTTCCACGAGCTGCTCGACATGCTCGGCACGACGGGTGTCGGCCAGGATGCCCGCGTGCACGCGCGGATGCAGCGTCTTGACCCGGCCGTCGAGGGTCTCCGGGAACCCGGTCAGATCCTCGACCTTGGTGACCGGAATCCCGGCCTCGGCGATCTTGCCCGCGGTAGACCCCGTCGACACCAGCTCCACACCGGCCGCGTGCAGCCCGGTGGCGAGCTCGACGAGCCCGGTCTTGTCGTAGACGCTCACCAGCGCCCTCTGGATCGCCTTACGTTCACTCACCGGCGTGCTCGCTCACTGGTATTTCTGCCTTTCGTCCGTCGGAGACAATGCCTCGCGTCGCGACGGCGGCGATGACCTCCGCCAGTAACCGTCGCTCGACAACCTTGATGCGCTCCTGCAGCGTGTCCTCGTCGTCGCCGGGCATCACGGCGACCGCTTCCTGCGCGAGGACCGGGCCGGTGTCCACGCCCGCGTCGACCAGGTGCACGGTGCAGCCGGTGACCTTGACGCCGTAGGCGAGCGCGTCACGCACCCCGTGCGCGCCGGGGAACGACGGCAGCAGCGCGGGATGGGTGTTGATGAGCCGGCCGCCGAAACGTTCCATGAACGCGGGGCCGAGGATTTTCATGAAGCCGGCCAGGACCACCAGATCGGGCTTGTGCGCGTCGACGGCCTCGGTGAGGGCGACGTTCCAGGCGTCCCGGTCGGAATAGTCTTTGAGCCCCACCTTGAAGTGCGGCACACCGGCGGCCTCGGCGTGCGCGGTGGCCGGGCAGTCGCGGTCGACACCGACGGCCACGATCTGCGCCGGGTAGCCGGGCTCGCGTGCGGCGGCCAGCAGTGCGTTGAGCAGCGAGCCGGTGCCCGAGGCCAGAACGACGACGGTGGCCGGTGTTCTGGCGGGCTTCCACGGGGCAAACGAGGACGTCAGCGCTCTACTCCTGCGTGTGATCGGGCGGCGGCGATGGCGACAGGCGCCGGGTCGAGCTTAGCGACCGGGGGTCTTGTCCTCGTCCGGCAGGTCCGACTCGACCACTTCGACGTCGACGATGTCGTCGGCGGGCTCGTCGGTCGAGCCGGGCGCGGCGATGCTCACTTCGAGGTCGTCGTCGAAGTCCTCGACCAGTTCGCCGTCGACTTCGACTGCGGGATCGTCGTATTCGACAGCATCGGCGTACTCGTCGGGATCGTCGTCCTCGTCGTCGTACTCGTCCTCGTCGTAGTAGTCGTAGTCCTCGTAGTCGTCTGCGTCGTCGTAGTCGTCGTACACCTCGGCCGGCGCGGTCGGTGCCAGGAAGCGGCGGGCGAACACCATGCCGACGAAGCCGCCGAAACCGAACCAGGTGACCATCAGCACGACCAGCATCAGCAGATCGACGCCCACCCACCCGACGGCGCCGAGCTGACCGCTGCCGAGGATCGCGAGCATCAGGAACGTCAGCGTGGACAGCGCGGCGCAGGTGAGCGTCGCCCACGGCGCGCCGGGCCGGTCATCGCTGGTGCGGCCGAGTTCGATCCCGCCGAGCACGCCGACGGCGAGCGGGACCAGCAGCAGCGCCGCCCACCACGGGGACGCGGGGCCTTCCGGCACGGGAATCAGCGCGGGCAGGACCGGCATGTGCCCGCCGGTCACGCCGAACAGCCCGACCGAGCCCGCTCCGAACAGCACCGCGGCGCCGCTGAGGATCCCCGCCGCGCCGATCACCACATTCGGCAGATAGAGCAGGGAAAGCAAGGTCATACCCAGCACGTCGGTGACGTTGTGGGCCTGCTGGAAGGCACCGTCGAGCCGGGACAGATGCACGAAGAAGGAGATCACGGTGGCCAGCACGGCGCAGCCGAGCATGCGCAACACGGTGCGACGCGCCGCGCGGGCGCCGAGGACCGCCCATTCCGGGATCTCGATCGGCACCAGCGCGCACACCGAACTCCACGCCCGGCCGGCGATCCCGGCGGCGGCCGCGAACAGATACAGCACGAACACCCAGCCGAACGCCGCGATCGGACCCGAGGATTCGAGCGGGGTGACACCCGCGGCATCGCCGGTGACCGCGAGGCAGACGGCTGTCATCAGCAGCGGTCCGGCCAGCACGGCACCGGTCAACCAGCCCAGCTCGACGGGAGTGGGGCGGTTCGGAACGGCCCGCGCGCATTCGCGGGCGGCCAGCCAGACCAGCACGGCCGTCGGCGCCAGCGGCAGCAGGCCGAGGGTCGTCCTGCCGACCGTGAGCGGAACCTGGTGGGCGGCAAGCCACGTCGCGGCGACCGCGGCGGGCGCACTGGTGAGATCGGTGCCGGTGGTGAGCATGACCACGAGGACGAGCAGCACCGTCGCCGCCAAGGCGGTGATCGTCGGCCTCGCCGCGACCAGCAGCAGGGTTCGCGCCCGCTCGGGCGAGAGCGACCACCAGCCGGGCTCCTGCCCGGGCGGTGATGCGGCGACTGTCTCCCCGGTGCCGCGTGACCCGGAGGTCCGGCGCACGAGGGCGTTACGGGAGCTCATGACAATTCAGCGTGGCAGCTTCCCCGGCGGCCGCGGGTCAGGCGCGCCGCGAGCCCACAGGCGTTCCGCTGGGGGGGCGCTCGAAACAGAACCACCGTGCGGCAGCCGTCGGTTTTACTTGTTGTCGTCGTTCGGACGGAACGCGGTGGTCGCATCGGCCGCCGGGTCGGCGGTCTGCTCGCCACCGAACGGCTGCGGCTGACCGGGCGACGACGGCTGCGCGCCACCGTAGGTCGGCGCACCGAACGGCTGGCCCTGCTGCTGCCCGCCGAACGTCTGCGTCGCGCTCTCGTCGGGACGCGGCTGTGCCTGCGGCGCAGCACCATACGGCGAGGGCTGCTGCTGCGCCTGCGGGGCACCGTACTGCTGGCCGTACGGCGACTGCTGTGCCGGCTGACCGTAGGACTGCTGGCCCGGCTGGCCGTAGGCCGGCTGCTGCGCCTGCGGCACCGACGGCTGGCTCTGCTGGCCGTACGGCGACGGCGACTGCGTCGGGTACTGCCCACCGGTCTGGGCCTGGCCGTAACCGGTCTGCCCGTAGGGCTGCTGGCCGGTGCTCTGGCCGTAGCCCTGCTGGCCGTAACCCTGCTGGGCGTACTGGCCGTACTGGTTCTGCTGCTGTTGCGGCTGGGCCGGTTTCGGCGCCGGCACCTTGATGATGCCGAGCCCGAACAGCAATGCCAGCACCAGCAGCACGGCGACGATGAACGAGAACGCGGCCACCGCGAACGCGCCCCACTGCAGTTCCATGCCCTCGCCCACGCTGATCAGCGAGACCACGACGCCGAGGAACGAGGCCACGGCCAGCGCCGCGGCGACGCCGAGAACGTTCTGCTTGGGTAGCAACGACAGCCCGGCCAGCAAGGCGGCGGCCAGGATCAGCGTCGCGAGGGCGCCGCTGCTCGACTCGAACATGCTGCCGGTGGTGGTCTCACGCAGCGCGGTGAAGCCGACATACGGCGCGAAGCCGAGGAGGAAGGTGACGACGCCGAGTCCGGCGGCGGCCGCGGTCAGGATGAACGGCAGTCCTTTGCCATCCGAACCGGTCGCGGTCGATGGCGAAGCCGCGGCGGCTCCGGTACTCGGGCCCTGAGGCGCGGCGGGTGTCGCGGGTGTGTTGTACCCGGAGCCCCCGGTCGGGTATGACATGTCTCGTCGTCTCCTTGTCGAGTCGTGCGCATCGGTCGCGTCGAACTGACTGGTGCCTGATCCGATACCTGACGCTACTGCACGCCACGGCCCCGGTCATCACCTACCGATGCAGGCTGTGGATAAACCACCGCCTGTGGATGAATCGACGAAGGCCGCCCAGGTTAAACCTGAAGGCGGCCTTCGACAGTGTGAGATTTCAGATCACGCAGAAGCGATGGACGCCTTCTCCAGGATCTCGCGAGCGAGCGCGGCGGTGGCGGACGGCGTCTTACCGACCTTCACGCCTGCGGCCTCGAGCGCTTCCTGCTTGGCCTGCGCGGTGCCGCCACCACTGGAGACGATGGCGCCTGCGTGGCCCATGGTCTTACCCTCGGGCGCGGTGAAACCGGCGACGTAGCCGACGACCGGCTTGGTCACGTTGGCCTTGATGTACGCGGCCGCGCGTTCCTCGGCGTCGCCACCGATCTCGCCGATCATGACGATGATCTTGGTCTCGGGGTCCTTCTCGAACGCCTCGATGGCGTCGATGTGGGTGGTGCCGATGACCGGGTCGCCGCCGATGCCGATCGCGGTCGAGAAACCGAAATCACGCAGCTCGTACATCATCTGGTAGGTCAGGGTGCCCGACTTCGACACGAGGCCGATCGGGCCCTTGCCGGTGATGTTGTTCGGGGTGATGCCGACCAGCGCCTCGCCGGGGGTGATGATGCCGGGGCAGTTCGGGCCGATGATGCGGGTCTTCTCGCCCTTTTCGACGTTGTAGGCCCACGCGAAGGCGGAGTCCTGCACCGGGATGCCCTCGGTGATGACCACGAGCAGCGGGATCTCCGCGTCGATGGCCTCGATGATGGCGTCCTTGGAGAAGGCGGGCGGCACGAACGCGATGGAGGTGTCGGCGCCGGTCTTCTCGATCGCCTCGGCGACGGAGGCGAACACGGGCAGCTCGATCGCGTTGCCGTCTTTGTCGGTGTGCTTGACCGTGGTGCCGGCCTTGCGCGCGTTCACGCCGCCGACGACGTTGGTGCCCGCCTTCAGCATCAGCGCGGTGTGCTTGGTGCCCTCGCCGCCGGTGATGCCCTGGACGATGACCTTGTTGTCCTTGTTCAGGAAGATGGACATGTTCGCTGTTCCTTACTTGGCGCTGAAGGCGAGTTCGGCGGCCTTGTCGGCGCCCTCGTCCATGGTCTGGGCCAGCGTCACCAGCGGGTGGTTGGCCTCGGCGAGGATGCGGCGACCCTCTACGACGTTGTTGCCGTCCAGACGAACGACCAGCGGCTTGGTGGCCGCGTCACCGAGCACCTCGAGGGCGCCCACGATGCCGTTGGCGACCGCGTCACAGGCGGTGATGCCACCGAAGACGTTGACGAACACGCTCTTGACCTGCGCGTCGCCCAGGATGACGTCCAGGCCCGCGGCCATCACGGAAGCCGAAGCGCCGCCGCCGATGTCGAGGAAGTTGGCCGGCTTCACGCCGCCGTGGTTCTCACCGGCGTACGCGACGACGTCCAGGGTGGACATGACCAGACCGGCGCCGTTGCCGATGATGCCGACCTCACCGTCGAGCTTGACGTAGTTGAGGTCGTTTTCCTTGGCCTTGAGCTCGAGCGGGTCGGTCGCGTCGACGTCGGCGAACTCGAGGTGGTCGGGATGCCGGTACTCGGCGTTCTCGTCCAGGGTGACCTTGCCGTCGAGGGCGAGGATCTCGTCGTTGGGAGTGCGCACCAGCGGGTTGACCTCGACCAGGGTGGTGTCCTCGTTGACGAAGACCTCCCACAGCTTCTGGATGGTCACGGCCGCGGCGTCGAGCACGTCGGCGGGCAGGTGGCCCTTCTCCGCGATCTCACGGGCGAAGGCCAGGTCGACACCCTTGACGGCGTCGACGGCGATCTTGGCGAGGCGCTCGGGAGTCTTCTCCGCGACCTCTTCGATCTCCATGCCGCCCTCGACCGAACACATGGCCAGGTAGGTGCGGTTGGAGCGGTCGAGCAGGAAGGAGATGTAGTACTCCTCCGCGATGTCCTTGGCCTCGGCGACCAGGAGCTTCTTGACGATGTGGCCCTTGATGTCGAGGCCGAGGATGTTCTGCGCGTGCGTGAACGCGTCTTCCGGGGTGGCCGCGTACTTGACGCCGCCAGCCTTGCCGCGGCCGCCCACCTTGACCTGCGCCTTGACCATCACGGGCTTGCCGATTTCCTCGGCAATGGCGCGTGCTTCTTCGGCCGTGTCGCAAACACGACCCTCGGACGAAGGCACTCCGTGCTTAACGAAGAGCTCCTTCGCCTGATATTCGAAGAGATCCATGTACTCACCGTCTCGTCTGCGTTGCTATGACAACGTCTTTGTTGGCGGCCCGACGTCGGTAGCGGGTCGGATCGGACTGTAGCTAGTCACGGGGAGGGGTAAACGACCACGTTCATAGTAAGTGGCGCAGGTCACGACCCATAACGGGAGCCCCGGAAAACCGCTGGCCAAGGCTACTGGCGAGTAGTTTTTGGATGTTTCACAACGCCTTGGCAGGTCGGGCCGCCTAAAACCGGAACCCCCCGGCATCTACTACGTTATGTCGTCGACAGACCTCACCCGAGATGCCGGAAAACGGTGAGATATTCCATGGCGTTACGGTGACGAATGTCACACACGCGTGTAGGTTTTCAACCAGCGCTTGCCACTCTGCAATCGCTTCGTTACCGTCAATGCGGTCGAAGTCACAACCAGGTCACGACAACCAGGTCACGACTGGCAAGTCAGGACTGAGGAGGACGACAAGCTTGAGGTACTTCAGTACTCGCTTGGAACAGCTGGCGAATCGGCACGGCCGATGAACCACCGCTCCACCCTTCCAGTCGAAAATCGCACCAACTCCGGCCACCGTTACCGGTACGCCGACGAATACACGTCGCATCCGCAGGCCCGCCGGGCTCCCGCCGCCGCATGGCCGCAGACCGACGACGCGTGGCGCGACCAGAACTCGTGGTCCGACGACGCGGCGTGGACGCCCGCCGAGGACGAATGGACCGCGGACGAGTCCTATGACACCGGCACGTACGGCACCGACTGGGCGCCCGCGGCCGAAGAGACCACCGCGGAAGAATCCCCCGCGCCGCGCCGCGCCGAACGGCGTGGTGGCGCACACCGCGTCCCCGCACCGCCCGCCGCGCTGAAGGGCCGCGCCGCGGTCATCGCCGTCGCCGCCGGCGCGGTTGTCGCCGCAGGTCAGGCGGCCATGGCCGATCCGGGCCAGCCCGCGCACGGTATCGATTACGAGGCAGCGGGTCAGGTCCACGAGATCGCCGCCCAGTCCATGAGCACGGCCGACGTCGGCGACCCGGGCACCGGCGCGGCACCCCAGGTACTCGACGCCACCACCATCGCCGACAAGAACCACTTCGACGACATCCTGGCCAAGGGCGCCAAGTTCGCCGAAGACCTCGCCGCCCAGGAATCCGCCAAGCTGCGGCCCCTGTTCACCAAGTTCGCCGCGGGCAACTACACCTCCGGTTTCGGCGCCCGCTGGGGCGTCCAGCACCTCGGCATCGACGTCGCGGGACCGATCGGCACCCCGATCTACGCGGTCGCCGACGGCACCATCATCGAAGCGGGCCCGGCGTCCGGTTTCGGCATGTGGGTCCGCGTCCTGCACGACGACGGCA
Organism: Nocardia sp. NPDC055050; assembly: GCF_053608345.1. Classification (NCBI taxonomy): domain Bacteria; kingdom Bacillati; phylum Actinomycetota; class Actinomycetes; order Mycobacteriales; family Nocardiaceae; genus Nocardia; species Nocardia sp. NPDC055050. The sequence continues at coordinate 34,436 of NZ_JBSGVG010000042.1, read as the reverse complement.
CCGTCACCATCTACGGCCACATCGACACCGCCACCGTCTCGCAGGGCGAGCGCGTGATGGCGGGCGACCAGATCGCCACGATGGGCAACCGCGGCTTCTCCACCGGCCCGCACTGCCACTTCGAGGTCTGGCTCAACGGCACCGACAAGATCGATCCGGTCCCGTGGCTGGCCACCCGCGGCATCAGCCTCGGCGCCCAGCGCGATTAGTGATCACCGGTAAGAACAGGGATAACTCGCGGTCCGCCTTCCCATGAATTCAGGCCGGACCTCAGTACTGGTCGGCTTGCTGTGACTGCCGTCGGGATGCCGACGCGTGGTCGGTGAAAAAGACCGATCATCTTTTGTTCGCCCGGCTGTTGCGTAATCGAGGCAGCTTGTGGACGGTCTTGTTGCGTGACCAGCGGCACGCTTCCCCTGAGCAGGTGGCGGGGTTAGCGTTTCGGCTATGGCTGGTACGACGAAGTACACGCAGTTCATCGGGCTCGCACCGGAATTGGTGTGGGGGGTGCTCGGGGATCTCGAGCAGTGGCCGGAGTGGAACCCCGGGGTGCGGTCGGTGCGGATGCACGGGCCGGTTGCCGTCGGCGCCACCGGCGACTATCTCCCCGATGGCAAGGTCTCCGCGCGGATTCACGGGCGGTTCGCGGAACCGTTCACTGTCACCGTGTTCGAACCGAATCGTGAGCTCGGCATCGAGCAGCCCGAACCCGCGGGCACCATGCACCTCACCTGGCGGTTGACTCCGCGCGACGGCGGCACCGAGATCACCCAGGAACTGCGGTTCACCGGCCCTTCCGCCGCCGCGGCGCGCACCATAGTCCGTCCGTTCATCGAAACCGATGCGCGCGTGAACTTCTCGCGGCTGGCCCGGCTGGCCGGACTGGCTCCCGTCGACGACGCGCTGAATGTCGTCATCGCCGGTGGCACCGGCGCGCTCGGTCTCCAGATCGCCGCCGATCTGACCTGCCGCGGACAACGTGTCACCCTGCTGACCCGCCGCCGCAACCCGGATCTGCCGTTCCGCCAGACCGAGTGGGACGGCCGCTCGGTCGGCTCCTGGTCCGCCGAACTGCGCGAACCAGGGCGCCTCGCGGTGATCAACCTCGCCGGGAAACTGGTCGACTGCAGGCCGACCGAACGCAATGTCGCCGAATTACGCTCCAGCCGAGTCGATTCCACCACTGCTCTCGTCGCCGCGGCCCGCCTGCGCGACACCCCCGTCGACTACTGGGTCCAGGCGAGCACTACGGCCATCTGGTCCGACGCGGGCGAAACCCGGTGCACCGAAACAACTCCTCTGCCCGTCGGCCTCCCGCAGATGACCGGCGTCGCCCAGCCATGGGAGGAGGCGTTCGACCCCGCTCGCGCCGACCACTGGACGATCCTGCGCACCTCCATCGTCCTCGACCCCGACGCCCCCGCCCTCAAACGCCTGGGCCAGCTCACCAAGGCAGGTCTCGGCGGTCGCGTAGGCCCCGGCGATCAATGGTTCAGCTGGATCCACATCGAGGACTGGCTGGCCATCGTCCGCGCTTCCCTCGGCCTCGACCCCTCCGTCACCCTCCCCGACGGCATCCTCGTGGCCGCCACCGAATTCCCGGTCCGCAACACCGAACTCATGGCCACCCTCCGCCGAATCCTGCACCGCCCCCCATCACCCCCCACGCCGAAGGCAGTGCTCACCGTCGGCGCCGTCTTCCTCCGCACCGACCCAGCACTCGGCCTCACCGGCCGCCACGCCACCTCCGAAGTCCTCCACAAGGTCGGCTTCGACTTCCGCTACCCCACCCTCGACGAGGCCCTGACAGACCTGTTGCCCCACTGACCCGACCCGCGCCCACGCTCCGCATGCCGGGAGCGTGGGCGGGGGCCCACCATCACAACTTCACAATCGTCCGGCTGAACTGCGGAATCAGCCGAATCTTGCCCGCCGACCCGAAGTCGATGGTCACCGTAGCCAACGGCCCCACCCCATCGGCGGCCACAACCCGCCCCAACCCGTACTTGTCATCGGTAACCCGATCCCCCACGGCAAGAACGAGTTCGGTGTTGTTCCGCTTCACCGCCCCGCCCGGCGCGGGCCGGCGCTCGCCGGATCCGCCACGCACACCCGGCCGCTGATCCCAGCCACTCCCACTGGTCCAATCCCGATCGAACCCGCTGTCCTCACCCCGGCGCCGCCCGCGCTGCACCGGCGAGACAACCGGCTCCAATCTGCGCCAATCCAGCAGATGCTGCGGGATCTCCTGCAGGAAACGGGATTCCGGGTTCGACACCGGCTGCCCCCAGCCGGACCGCACCACAGCGCGCGAGAGATAGAGCCGCTGGCGAGCCCGCGTGATCCCCACGTAGGCCAGACGACGTTCCTCGGCCAGCTCGTTCGGGTCCCCCAGCGCCCGCATGTGCGGGAATTGCCCGTCCTCCCAGCCGGTCACGAAGACCACCGGGAATTCCAGCCCCTTGGCTGTGTGCAGCGTCATCATGGTGACCACGCCGGTGCCCTCATCGGGGATCTGATCCGTATCGGCGACCAGCGACACCCGCTCGAGGAACGCAGCCAGCGACCCCGGCTCGGGTTCGCCGTCGCCCGCCTCCGGCACCAGCCCTTCCTCACGGGCGGCCTCGGCGTTGTTGAATGCCTCGGAACTGAATTCGCGTGCGACGCTGACCAATTCGTTGAGGTTGTCGAGCCGCGCACCGTCCTGCGGATCGTCGGAGGCTTCCAATTCACCGCGATATCCGGTGCGGTCGAGCACTGCCTCGACGACATTGCCCACATCGGGATAGTCGCTGTCGGCCCGTTTTCCGGCCACCCGGATCTCGTCGAGCAGATCGAGGAATCCCGCGATGGCCCGCTGCGCGCGGGTATTCAGCAGGGCGACTTTGCCCTCGGCGGCATCACGCAGCGCCGCGGCGAAACCGATACCGCGCTGTTCGGCATGCACTGCCACGCACGCCTCCGCACGATCGCCGATCCCGCGACGTGGAGTGTTGAGAATGCGGCGCACACTCACCGCGTCTTCGGGATTCTCCAGCACGCGCAGGTAGGCAACCACGTCGCGCACTTCTTTGCGCTCGTAGAACCGCACACCACCGACGACCTTGTACGGCAGGCCCATGCGGATGAAGATCTCTTCCAGCGCACGCGAATTGTTGTTGGTGCGATAGAACACCGCCACGTCGCCGTAGTTGGCCTCGCCCGTGTCGACGAGCCGATCGATCTCCTTGGCGACGAAGGACGCTTCGTCGTGCTCGTTGTCGGCGACGTAGCCGGTGATCAGTTCACCTTCGCCGGAATCGGTCCACAGTTTCTTCTCGCGCCTGCCCTCGTTGCGCGCGATCACCGCGTTGGCGGCGGACAGAATGTGCTGGGTGGAGCGGTAGTTCTGTTCCAGCAGAATGGTTTCCGCGTCCGGGAAGTCGCGTTCGAATTCCTCGATGTTGCGGATGGTGGCGCCACGGAACGCGTAGATGGACTGATCGGCGTCGCCGACCACGCACAGCTCGCTCGGCTCGACCGCCTGCTCCTGCGCCGTGCTGTGGTGCCCCACCAGCTCACGCACCAGCACATACTGGGCGTGGTTGGTGTCCTGGTACTCGTCGACCAGCACGTGCCGGAACCGGCGCCGGTAGTACTCGGCGACCTGGGGATGGTTCTGCAGCAGGGCCACCGTCTCGCCGATCAGATCGTCGAAGTCCATCGCGTTGGCCGTGCGCAGTCGCCGTTGGTACTCGGCGTAGACCCGGGCGACCAGCGCGGGCAGTTCGGTGTCGTCGGCTTCGGCGTCGGCGGCGGCCTTTTCCGGACCGATCAGTTCGTTCTTCAGATTCGAAATGGCGGTCGACAGCAAACGCGCCGAATACTTCTTCGTATCGATCTCGAAATCGCGACTGATCATCGTGAGCAACCGACGAGAATCGTCGGCGTCGTAGATCGAGAAATTCGAATTCAGGCCGGGCAGCAGGGCCGCCTGCATCCGCAGAATGCGCACACAGCTGGAATGGAAGGTCGACACCCACATGCTGGCCGCCCGCGGACCGACCAGCCCCGCGACCCGTTCCCGCATCTCGGCGGCGGCCTTGTTGGTGAAGGTGATGGCCAGGATCTCCCCGGTGCGTACGCCGCGCGCCGCGAGCAGATAGGCGATCCGGCGGGTGAGCACGGCGGTCTTGCCCGAGCCCGCGCCCGCCACGATCAGCAGTGGGGAGCCCGCGTGCATCACCGCGGCACGCTGGGGCGGGTTGAGCCCGTCGAGCAGACGCTCGATCTCCTCGGCGCGCTGTTGTTCCCGCTCCTGACGACGCTGTGACTGGTCGGCGCTGTTTCTCGCCGCCGCCTGAGCCAGCGCGGACACGCCGGTGCCACCCCCGTCCCGAGGCGCTGGCACGGCACCCTTCGCCGCGGGCGCGGGTTCGCTGGGATCGGTGGCTGAGGCGTGGGGAGCGACCGTGATATCCATCGTGTGTCCACGCTACCGGCGGGCACCGACAAGCCGCGAACTGCCGCTGCCGCGATGACCGGACAGCGACAGCCGGGCAAACTTCCGGTGAACCCGGCCAGGTCGACGCGGGCGACGCTTGGTGAACGTTCTCAGCGAATTCACAAACAGAACTGTTTTGCCTACCTAGCGCCCCGTGGCAGACTGAGCCACATGGTCAGCGCTTCTCCGCATGTCCGGGTCGGCAGCCGATCCGATATCGTGGCGGGGAGTACTGATCGCGCACTCCCGGGGGGATCCAGTACTGCCCATCGGGAAAAGTTTCAGGGTGACGGAACAGATCGGGTAACAGGCCGTTCGGTTTGACCGATCCAAGTTCTGACACGAGGAGATGAATGATGAGCACCCCTGCTACGACCACCGGCTCCGATTCGGCCTTGCCGCAGTCCGAAGCTGAGATCGACAAGCTCCGCCTCGAGATCGATCAGCTCGATGCCACGATCCTCGCCGCGATCAAACGCCGCAGCGAGATCTCCCGGATCATCGGCCGCACCCGGATGGCCTCCGGTGGTACGCGCCTGGTCCACAGCCGTGAGATGAAAGTTCTCGAGCGCTTCAGTGAGCTGGGCCAGGAGGGCCACACCCTCGCCATGCTCCTGCTCCGCCTCGGCCGCGGCCGTCTCGGCCGCTAGCCCCCAGACCACAAACCATGCGGCGGACCAGCCAGTTCGCCGCTTCCGAAAAGCCGCCCCGGGTGCGACACCATCCCCGGGGCGGTTATTTTTCTGTCCGGCTCAGGTCAGGGCGATGTATTTGGTGTTCAGGTATTCCTCGATGCCCTCGGTGCCGCCCTCGCGACCGAAGCCCGATTCCTTGACGCCGCCGAACGGGGCGGCGGGGTCGGAGATGACGCCGCGGTTCACGCCCACCATGCCGCTCTCCATCGCCTCCGAGATGCGCAGCGCACGGTCGAGATCTCGGGTGAACACGTAGCTGACCAGCCCGTATTCGGTGTCGTTCGCGGCGGCGACGCCCTCCTCGTCGGTGTCGAACGCGACGATCGGGGCGACCGGACCGAACACTTCCTCGCGCAGGATGCGGGCGGACGGCGGGACATCGCCCAGGATCGTGGCGGGGTAATACCACCCTGGACCGCCGGGAACCTTGCCGCCGATCAACGCTCGCGCGCCCACGGCGACAGCATCGTCGACCAGGTCGCTCACGATCTCGCGCTGATCCTCGCTCACCAGTGGGCCGAGGGTGGTCGCGGCGTCGGTGCCGGGGCCCATCACGACGGTGTCGGCCATCGCGGCGACGAACTTCTCGGTGAACTCGGCGACCACACCGCGCTGGACGTAGAACCGGTTGGCGGCGGTGCAGGCTTCGCCGCCGTTGCGCAGCTTCGCCTGCATCGCACCGGCCACGGCGGCGTCGATATCGGCATCGTCGAACACGACGAACGGCGCGTTGCCGCCCAATTCCATGGACGTGCGCAGCAGCCGGTTCGCGGACGCCGCAACGAGCTTCTTACCGACTTCGGTGGAGCCGGTGAAGGTGAGCTTGCGCAGCCGCGGATCGTCGATCAGCGGGCCCGTGACGGCCCCGGAACGCTGGGTGGTGATCACCGACAGCACCCCGTCGGGCAGGCCTGCCTCGCTACAGAGCTCGGCCAGCGCCAGCATGGTCAGCGGCGTCGCCGAGGCGGGCTTGACGATCATCGTGCAGCCCGCCGCCAGCGCGGGCCCGATCTTGCGGGTGCCCATGGCCAGCGGGAAATTCCACGGTGTGATCGCCAGGCACGGACCCACCGGCTGCTTGGCGACCATGATCCGCCCGGTTCCCGACGGCGCGTTCAGATACCGCCCGTGGATCCGCACGGCCTCTTCGCTGTTCCAGCGGAAGAACTCGGCGCCGTAGCGCACCTCGTTGCGGCTCTCCGACAGTGCCTTGCCCATCTCGAGCGTCATCAGCAGCGCGAATTCCTCCGCTCGCGCGGTGAGCTGCTCGAACACCGTCCGCAGGATCTCGCCCCGCTCCCGCGACGGCGTCGCCGCCCACGCCGGTCCCGCCGCGACGGCCGCGTCCAGCGCCCGCATCGCGTCCTCGGGAGTCGCGTCGGCGACCTGCGCGATCACCGTCCCATCGGCCGGATTGTGTACGTCGAAAGTGCCACCCCCGGTGGCGTCGACGGGACCGGAGCCGATCCACAAACCCTTGGGTACGAATTCGAGTACATCGCGTTCAGACACTGTCCCGCCTCTCCGAGAATGTAGCGCGTCGTCCGGGAGCTCGACTGGCAGCTCTCGGCCCTGCGTCGCGTGCGCGGCAGTGGGAGGCGGTGGGGCCTCGTGCCCGGCACACTCCCAGACCGTACCGGTGGCTTGTCGGGGTCGTCGACACCCGCGCGCCTGCCCGCCGGTAACGCGGTACCCTCGGCTCGTGAGCAGCAGCGACATCACCGCGTCGGCGGCCTGGCAGGCACTGCACAGCAATCACCGCACCGTTGCGCCGATGCACCTGAGGCAGCTGTTCGCCGATGACCCGGCACGCGGTCGCGAGCTGACGATGCAGGTGGCGGACCTGCACATCGACTACAGCAAACATCGCGTGACCCGCGAAACCCTGCGCCTGCTCGTCGATCTCGCGCGCACGGCGGGTGTGCCGCAACGCCGCGACGCGATGTACGCGGGCCAGCACATCAACACCTCCGAGGATCGCGCGGTCGGCCATATCGCCCTGCGCCTACCGGTCGGCGACCAGCTCTGCATCGACGGCACCGACGCCGATGCCGAGGTGCACGACGTCCTGCGCCGGATGGGCGAATTCGCTGATTCCGTGCGCTCGGGCGCGTGGCGCGGCGCGACCGGCGAACGCATCGAGACCATCGTCAATATCGGCATCGGTGGCTCGGATCTGGGCCCCGACATGGTGTATCGCGCACTGCGCCACTACGTCGACGCGGGCATCGGTGCCCGTTTCGTCTCGAATGTCGACCCGGCCGATCTGGTCGCCAAGCTCACCGGCCTCGATCCGGCCACCACCTTGTTCATTGTCGCGTCCAAGACGTTCTCGACGCTGGAAACCCTCACCAACGCCACCGCCGCGCGCCGCTGGCTGGTCGACGCGCTCGGTGAGGAAGCGGTCGCCAAGCATTTCGTCGCGGTGTCGACGAACGCGGAACGCGTGGCTGCCTTCGGCATCGACACCGCGCACATGTTCGGCTTCTGGGATTGGGTCGGCGGCCGTTACTCGGTGGATTCGGCGATCGGCCTCTCGGTGATGGTGACCATCGGCAAGGACCAGTTCGCGGAATTCCTCAGCGGAATGCACGCCATAGACAAGCATTTCGCCACCGCGCCGCTGGCGGAGAACGCGCCGGTCCTGCTGGCGATGCTCGGTGTCTGGTACTCGAATTTCTTCGGCGCGGAATCCCGTGTGGTCCTGCCTTATTCGAATGACATGGCCCGATTCCCCGCCTATCTCCAGCAATTGACGATGGAGTCCAACGGCAAGTCGGTCCGCGCCGACGGCACCCCGGTCACCTCGTCGACCGGCGAGATCTTCTGGGGCGAGCCGGGTACCAACGGCCAGCACGCTTTCTACCAGCTCCTCCACCAGGGCACCCGCCTGATCCCCGCCGATTTCCTCGGCTTCGCCAGGTCCACCGACGACCTGCCGACCCGCGACGGCACCGGCAGCATGCAGGACATCCTGATCAGCAACCTGTTCGCGCAGTCGAAGGTGCTGGCGTTCGGCAAGACCGCCGAGGAGATCCGCGCCGAGGGCACCGACCCGGAACTGGTGCCACACAAGGTGATGCCGGGCAACCGGCCCAGCACCACGATCCTGGCGGCGGAGCTCACGCCGTCGGCGCTGGGTCAGCTGATCGCGCTCTACGAGCACCAGGTGTTCGTCGAGGGCATCATCTGGGGTGTCGACAGTTTCGACCAGTGGGGTGTCGAGCTGGGCAAGCAGCAGGCCCTCGCCCTGATGCCGCTGCTGAGCGGACCGGAAAAGCCGGTGTCGGTGGGTGATTCGTCGACCGACGAGCTCATCGAGTGGTATCGGGCGCATCGCCGCTGACCTTGTGCGCGGCACGGGTCGCGGCCTGGATCCGGCCGGTCACGCTGGTAGTGATGATGGTGAGCAGGGTGCCGAGCACCACCAGGTCGAACACGATCTGCACCATCGTGGCGATGCGCGCGGCCTGACCGACGGCGTGCACGTCGCCGAATCCGACGGTGCCGAGGGTGACGAGCGTGTAATACAGTGCGTCGGTGCGAGTTTCGAGCCCGGCGAACTGATCCGGATGAAGCTGCTGCAAGCGGTAGTAGAACAGGGCGAACACCACACCGACGATGCATACGAGCAGCAGCAATCCGTCGACCTGTGCTCCCGCGGCGGTCGGCTCCCGCAGATAGTTGTCGATCCGCCGCCAGACCAGCCAGCCCAGCCCCGCGATCCCGCCGGCGAAGAGGACCACCCCCACCAACCGCCCCGGCCACGCGTCGAGCTCGAACATCCAGCCCACCGGCACGCTGTAGTACAACAGCACCGCGCACAACGCCGCCGCGCCGTTGCGCATCGCATGCCCGGGGAACCGCCGACCTCGCGTCATCACTCCATGATTGCCCCGAAGCCGCCGATTTCCGTGCCACACGCGCCGTTCGACACGAATCAGGTCACGCGATAGCCGTCCCCCACCGCGGTCAACACGTGGTCAGCGCGGTTCCTGCTCGCCGCGATGAGATCGGCGTTGCGCAGATCGCTCCCCAGCACCTTCTCCTGCGCCTGGTCCGGTGTTCGCCCGCCCGCGGTGTGCCGGTCCATGAGTCGTTCGGTGAGCACCTGCCGCGGCGCGTCCAGGTACCAGCAGGCGTCGAGCAGCCCGCGGACATCCGCCCAACCCGGTGCCTCGGTCTCGGTCAGCAGCAGATAGTTGCCCTCGATGACGACCACCCGCTCGTCACACACGACAACACCGCCATCGGTCGGCTCGTCGATCGCACGATCGAACAGCGGCCACGGCACCGGCGCTCCGACCGGCGCTTCCCGCAGCAACCGCAGATCCGCGACGAACCCGCCCGCATCGAAGGTATCCGGCTCACCCTTGCGCGCCAGGGCGTTCCGCGCCCGCAACACCTCGTTTCGCAGGTGATAGCCATCCATCGGCGCCACCGCCGCGGGCCGCCCCGACCGGCACAGCTCGACGCGAAGCCGCTGCGCCAGTGTCGATTTCCCGGCTCCCGGCGGCCCGGCGATCCCCAGCAGAAACCGCTCAAGGCGCACCGGGATTCGTTGCGCCAGTTCGCCCACCGACAGCACCTCGTTCGCCCAGGTCACGGGCCCACCCTACGCACCGGGTGGCAGCACGTGAGGACAAGACGGACTCAGCGAACGTCGACGAAGCCTCGCTCGAGGATCGCACCGGTGTCGACGCCGACGGGCAGCGTGCCGAAGGCGATGCCCCAGTCGGCGCCGAGTCGGGTGGCGCAGAAGGCATCCGCGACGGCGGGATGCCCGTGCCGCACCAACTGTGCGCCCTGCAGGACGAGTGCCATCAGTTCCACGACGCGGCGGGCACGATATTCGATATCGGACAGGTCCGTGAGTTCCTTGCCCACCCGGTCGATCGCGTCGTCGAGGCGCGCATCGGCGCCGCGGGCGAGTCCGACCTCGGCGAAATAGGCCTCGACCGTCTCGGGCTGACGTCCCATGGCGCGCAACGCGTCCAGCGCCGCCACATTGCCCGACCCTTCCCAGATCGACATGAGCGGCGCCTCGCGATACAGCCGCGGCATGCCCGACTCCTCGGCATAGCCGTTGCCGCCCAGGCATTCCAGTGCTTCGGCGGCGTGGGCGGGAGCACGCTTGCAGACCCAGTACTTGGTGATGGCGAGCGCGATGCGGCGCAGCGCGGCCTCGGCCGGATCGCTGCCCGCGCGGTCGGTGGCCCCGGCCAGTCGCATCATCACCGTGGTCGCCGCATCCGATTCGATGACGAGGTCGGCCAGCACATTGCGCATGGCGGGCTGGTCGATCAGCTCGGCGCCGAAGGCTTTTCGGTGGCGGGCGTGGTGGATCGCGGTGACCGCGCCGAGCCGCATGCCGGTGGCCGAGCCGATCACGCAGTCGAGACGGGTCATGTTGACCATCTCGATGATCGTCTTCACGCCTGCCCCCTCGGCGCCGACGAGCCAGCCGGTGGCGTTCTCGTATTCGATCTCCGAGGACGCGTTGGACTTGTTGCCCAGCTTGTCTTTCAGCCGCTGGATGCGGAGGGGGTTGCGGGTGCCGTCGGGCAGTACCCGGGGCAGCAGGAAACACGACAGGCCGCCCGGGGCCTGCGCGAGCGTGAGGAACATGTCCGACATGGGCGCCGAGGTGAACCACTTGTGCCCGACGATGCGGTACGAGCCATCGGGTTGTGGTGTGGCGGTGGTGGTGTTGGCCCGGACGTCGGAGCCGCCCTGCTTCTCCGTCATCGACATGCCCGCGATGAGACCTGCCTTGGTCGATGGTTCACGCAAGCCGAAATCGTAGGTGCGCGAGCCGAGCAGCGGCTCGAAGCGGGCCGCCAGTTCGGGGTTGTGGCGCAGCGCGGGCACCACCGCGTAGGTCATCGAGATCGGGCACATGTGTCCGGCGTCGGCGGCGCCCCAGGTGTAGAACTTGGCGGCGCGCGCGGTGTGCGCGCCGGGCCGCTCGTCCAGCCACGGCGAACCGTGCAGCCCATGTGTCACCGCGACATTCATCAGGTCGTGCCAGTGCGGGTGGAATTCCACCTCGTCGACACGATTGCCCCACCGGTCGTGGGTGTGCAGCACCGGCGGGTACTCGTTGGCGAGTCTGCCCCACTCCTGCGCCGCGAAACCGCCTGCCAGCGCTCCGAGTTCGCGCACTTCGGCTTCGGCCCAGCCCGCGCCTTCGCGGTGCAGACCTTCCAGCAGCGCGGGGTTGCGCGCGGCATCGAAGGGGATCAGTGGTGGCGCCTGGTTGAAGACTTCGTGGGTCGGCATATCCGGTAACTCCTTCGACTACAACGTTTCCGGGCGCGCACCGAGTGCGCGCACCGCGAAAGCGACCAATTCGGGGATGACGGTCTCGGCGTGCGGCGCGGCGGCCAGCGGGCCGACCAGCACCTCGCCGATCGCGCCGACGAGGGCGGCGGCGGTGAGGCTCGATTCCTGGGCAGGCAAGCGGCCTTCGGCGACACCGTGTGCAATCGCGGTCTCGAACGACGCGGCGAACGCCCGCCGGAATTCCAGCCGCTGCGCGTCGACGGCGGCGTCGACGGGCTCGGCCAGCAGCACGTAGGCAAGTTTCGGATTCTTCATCGCGCGCCCGGCGAAGGTCTCCACCGCGGCGGTGACCCGCCCCACCACGTCACCCTCGGCCACCGCGGCCCGGACCGCGTCGACCTCGCGGGCGACGACCGTCTCGAAGACCGCCGCGACCAATTCGGCCTTGTTCTCGAACTGCTTGTACACGGTGCCGGTCGCGATGCCGGCCTCCGCCGCGACCGCCGCCATCGACAGCCCGGCGAACCCGTCACGGGAGAGCACGCGGGTGGCGCCGTGCACGATCAGCGCCCGTTGCGCGTCGAGCCGGGCCTGTACGGCCGGGGTCCTGCGGTACACCATGTGAAGAAGTGAACCATTGATTCACCTCTTCACACAAGGGGCACCGTGGCCGTATGGTCGAGGAATGGAAACAGGTTCACCCGCCGAAACCAGCGCATCCGGTCCGGCGAATTCCGTGCGCGTCGAACACGCGGGCCCGGTCACGACGGTGATCCTGGATCGCCCACACGCCCGCAACGCGGTGGACGGCCCGACCGCTCGCGCGCTGGTGGAGGCGTTCCGCGCGTTCGACGCCGACCCCACCTCCTCGGTCGCCGTGCTGTGGGGCGAACACGGCACCTTCTGCTCCGGCGCCGACCTCAAAGCTCTGGGCACCGAGAACAGCAATCAGGCCACCGAGGACGGTGACGGCCCGATGGGCCCGACCCGGCTGCGCCTGTCCAAGCCGGTGATCGCGGCGGTGTCCGGGTACGCCGTGGCGGGCGGGCTCGAACTGGCCCTGTGGTGTGATCTGCGAATCGCCGAGCAGGACTCCATCTTCGGCGTCTTCTGCCGCCGCTGGGGCGTCCCGCTGATCGACGGCGGCACCGTGCGCCTCCCGCGCATCGTCGGCGAAGGTCGCGCACTCGACATGATCCTCACCGGCCGCCCGGTGAGCGCGCCCGAGGCGCTACAGATGGGCCTGGTCACCCGGGTCGTGCCCACCGGCGACGCCCGCCGCGCGGCAGAGGAACTGGCCGCCCAGCTCGCCGCGCTCCCCCAGACCTGTCTGCGCACCGACCGCGCCGCCCTGTACGACCAGTACGGACACACCGAGGAGGAGGCGCTGCGCGTCGAATTCCGGCACGGCATGACCGCGCTGACCGGCGGCGCACTCGACGGCGCCGCCCGCTTCGCCGCGGGTGAGGGCAGGCACGGTAGCGCCGACCACCGCTGATGGACCGCCTCACGGTCGTCGACGAGATCTTCCTGCGGACCCACCGCGGGATGGGCACCCCCATCGCGCTACAGGGTCTGTGGCGTACTCCCGATGCGATGGAACCCGCGCTGTTGCAAGCGATTCACGATCACTTGCGGCTGGGCAGGCTCGGCCGCAGAGTGGTCGGCTCCCGGGTTCCGGGCGCCCGCAGAGGCTGGCAGCCCAACACCAGCGCCCACCCCCTCGACCTCCTCCCGAACCGGACCGCGATCTCCGAGACCGGCTGGCCGGCAATGCCGATCGCCCAGCACGATTCCGGTCGCGGTATCGGCCCACTCCCCGCCCACGCGGTCCTGCCATGGGCCGACAGCCTCGGCACCGATCTGGACCCCGAGTTCGCGCCCGGCTGGCGCCTGTCCGCTGCCCGCCTCGACGACGGCGGAACCGTTGTCGCCCTGACCTGTTCGCATGTCCTGGCCGACGCCCGTGGCCTGATCCACGCTGTCACCGCCGCCCTGCGCTCGCTCGATCCGGCGCACGCCTCGATCGGCCCAGCGCCCACCAGCGAAACGCGTTACTGGACAACGTCGTCGGAGTGGACGGATGCGGTCTCCCAGTGGGTCACCATCTTCGGCGGCACGACCCGTGCGCTGTTACGCAGGTTCCCCCGGCGGGCGGCCCGACCGACCACGGACCACGTTCCGCGCGAGTCGGCCTCCAGCAGCGCTGCGCCGGCGAATCCCGGTTCGACCGGCGACCGGCACCTGCGCCCCCTCCTGCTGACCTTCGATGCCGCCCACTGGGACGCCACCGCGAGCACTCTCGGCGGGACCCCGAACAGCCTGTTCATCCACTTGATCGCGAACATCCTGTGGCAGAACGGCTTCCCGAACCCGATCATCACCGCGAGCCTGCCCGTCGACACGCGCGAGGAACCCCGAGTCGACAACGATCTCGCGGTGACCGAGATCGCCATCCACCGCGTCGACACTCCCGCGACCATTCGCGACAAGGCGAGGTCCGCCTATCAGCACCGAATGTCCAGCCCCGCGGGCCTGCCCGAGGAGATCCTCCAGGTGATCCCCGACCGCTGGGCCTACACCCTCAGCAAGGGCGCGGGCGAGCGAGACATCCTGTGCTCCAACATCGGAACCCTCCCCGACGCGGTGCGAAGAGTCGGCCCGCACGACTGCACCCGGGTGGCCGCCCGCGCGATCCATCCCGGCATCACCGCCTTCCCCCGCACCCAGCTCGCGGGCTACCTCTCCCACCTCGGCGATACCTACACACTCGCCCTGGTCAGCCTCGCCGCCGACAACGATTCCCTGCCCGACGCCGTCGACAAGGCCTGTGCGGCAACGGGATTACATCCCGCGCCCTGGTAGTCAGCCGGCAGCGATCCCCGTGAGCAAGGCACGCAGCCCCCATACGAACTGATCCTCGGAGTTCCACGCCGCCATCGCGTCGACCTGTGCTGCCGAGCGTGGCCAGCGATCGCCGTCGAGCAGGGCCAGCCCCTCGCGACGTTGCGCGACCCGCTCGGATTCCGGGGTGAGCGGCGGCTTTCCGTCGGTCTCGGCGACCGTGAGCGCGATGCCGCCGAGCACCTGCACGATCAGCGAGTACACACCGTTCGCCTGCCTCGCCTCGGACAAACCGCCTCGAGCCAGGCACCCGAACAGCGCCTCGCCGACATCGCTCGCCGACGGCCCGTCCATCGGCCCCGACATCATCAACAGCGCGACCGCCGGATGCGCGAGCAGCTCCGCGCGCAGGCCGCGCGCGAACTGGATCACCGCGTCGGCCCACTCCACGCCGGGGTCGCGCAGGGGTTCGAGGGCAACCGCCGAGAGCACGCGTTCGATCACGGCGCGCTCCAGATCGGCCCGGCTCGCCACGTAGGTGTACACGGCATTGGGATTCACCCCGAGCTTGCCCGCCACCGCCCGGATCGACAGCGCCCCGGTCCCGCCCTCATCGAGGAGCTGTAGCGCGATGTCCACCACCTGCTCTTCGGTGAACGAGCGCCGCGCCGGCCGCGCCGCGCCGCCACCTGTTGACTTCGCCTTCGACATGCGGTGGACTGTACCCCGTACAGCTACCTGTACTCCGTACAGCCAGAATGGATTCTCGTGCACAACAAGCCATGGACCACCATCACGCTGCTGATCGGCGCCCCGATTCTGATGAACCTCGCCTTCGTCGGCCTCGGGATGACGTTCGACTACCCCGACGTCCTGCAATTGCCCGCCACCGAGGTCCTCGCCCGATTCCGGGCCGAGCAAGCCACGATCGTCACGCTGTTCGCCCTCCTCGCGGCCGCGGCGTGCGCTTTCGTCCCGTTGTCCGTTCTGATCGGGCGCCTGGACGACTCCCCCACGATGCGCTGGGCGGTGCGAGCCGGCATCGCCGCCGCCCTCGTACAAACCATCGGCCTGCTGCGCTGGCCGCTACTGGTCCCCACCCTGACCGACGCGGACACTTTCGAACGACAGCACACCCTGCTCGGCACCCTCCTGGGCGAAACCGCCGGCTACACCCTCACCGCGATCTGGACCGCACTGGTCATCGCGGCCCTGCGCACCCCGCGGTGGTTCGCCGCACTCGGCTACACCAGCGCCGCCGCCATCGCGACCGGCGTCGTCATCCCGCTCGGCATCGAGCCCGCCGCCGTCGTCAACTTCCTCGGCTACGTGTTGTGGAGCGGGTGGCTGCTGGCCTTCGCGGCCCTGCTCGGCCGCGGCGCGTTCGCGCGTCAGGTCGCCGTCATCCCGACGAGCAGCACACGAAGCCCCCAGACGAACTGATCCACCGAGGTCCAGGCGGCGATCTCCTCCAGGTGCGCCGCGGTGCGCGGCCACCTGGTTGGATCCAGGTCTCGCAGCGCCGCGCGGCGGGCCGCGATCCGCTCCGATTCGCCTGGCAGCGGCGGCTTTCCGTCGGTTTCCGCCACGTCGAGGGCGATCGAACCGAGCACGTACACGAATACCGCGTAGACCCCGTGCGCACGGATGGGCGCCTGGAGGCCGCCGCGGGCGAGGCAGACGAACAGCGACTCGGTCATATCCCGCGCCACCGGTCCATCGGCCGACGGACTGTCCATCGACCCCGACATGATCAACTCCGCCACGGCGGGGTGGTCGAAGAGCCGAGCGCGCATGCCGAGCGCGAACTGGATCACCGCCGCGGTCCACTCCACACCGTCGTCGGAGAGCGGCCCGAGCGCCACCGACGACAGCACGTTGTCGATCACCGTGCGTTCGAGGCCGTCCAACCCACCGACGCGGGCGTGCACAGCGTCCGCGTCGACCCCGAGCCGTCGCGCCACCGCACCGACGGACAGGGCCCCCGCGCCGTCCGCGTCGACGATGGCGAGCGCGGCCTCGGCGATCTGCTGCTCGGCGGGCGGGCCACCAACGTCCGTACCTGGGGTTTTCGCCTCGGACATGCGTCGAACTGTACTCCGGGGACCCTTGCGGAATCCGTCGCCGATCAGGGTGTCAGGCCGAGCCGGGTAGCCAGCCACGGCAGCTGATCACGCAGCCCGAACTCCCACAGCGCGAAGCTGTGTCCGCCGGGCAGAATCCGTAACCGCACGTCCATCCCCGCGTCCTTCGCCGCCTGATACATCCGCTCCACCTGCGGCCGGTACGTCTCGTCATCGGCGCCGACCACGAACGCGCCGGCGGAGTCCGGATACGCCCGCGTCCGCAGCAGATCGAGCGGGTTGACCCGCAGCAGCGCCGCGGTATCCCCACCGAACGCGGCGTCCACCGTGCGCTGACGGTCCCCCAGGGTCGGCTCGTCCTCACCCGACATGTCGAGGAAGGTGGGATAGACGGCGGGGTAATTGGTGGCGAGTTGCAGTGCGCAGGTGCCGCCGTAGGAGAGTCCGCCCACCGCCCAGGAACGCGGATCCGGGTCGATCTGCAGATTCGCTCGCGTCCAGTTCGGCACGTCGACGGCCAGGTACGTGGCGACATTGCCGAGTTTCGAGTCCAGGCACAGCGGGTTCGCCAGCTGGGAGCCGGTCCCGTCGGCCACCACGACGACCGGTGCGAGCCCGTTGTGCGCGCGGGCGAACGAATCCATGGTCTCGACCAGCTGCCCACCGACGAACCAGTCCTGCGGCGCACCCGGCTCACCGGCGAGCAATACCAGCACCGGCAGCAGCGGACGTGGATCCGCGAAATAGGCGGGCGGCAGATAGATCTGGGCATCGCGCGCGGTGAATCCGGACGCTGTCGGCGGCACCGTCGCGGTCAGAACTCGCCCGCCGTCGGGCAATCCACCGGGCGCGGGCCAGGCCGGCTCGAGCGGACGCGCGCTGATCACCTGCTCGCGCCGGGTCAGCTCACGCGCGTCGACCCGGTCGATCTGTTCGACCCCGAGCGCCGCACCCACCGTCGGATACGACGCGTACTCCAGGTTGATCCTGACTCCCACCGCCACCAGCACCGCCACGGCCGCGAGCACAGTCACCACGCCGGTCCACACCGTCCGGCGCACCAGGATTCGCGGCACCACCAACAGCACTGCCGCCACCGCGATCCCGATCAGCACGTACACCGACACGGCGATCGGATCGGGAAAGGGCCGCCACACCTCCTCCACGAACAAGTACAGCGCCACGGTGAGCACCACCGCGGCCAGCACCACGATCGGCATGATCGTCGTGACATATCGTCGTACGCGAGGTAACAGCAACCAGACCGCACCCAGGGCGCCGAGGACCGTCAACGCCACCGGCAGCCATCCGGTGAGCAACGACAGATCGGTGATTCGCGTCATCTCTGACCTCCACAGATGCCACCTCGACTGCCCTGGCGCGCGCATCGCGGTCCTGGTACGACCGCGATGACATACGGTACACAGACGACCTCACCGCGCCGGTGCGGCGCACTCGCAGCAAAGGGTGGTTCTATGAACGACAACGCGGCTGCCCCCGAATCGGCGCCCTCGCGCGGCGTCACCATGGCGCACACTGTGATCCGCCGGATGCCGTTCACCCTCGGCTTCCTCGTCGTGGTCGCGATCCTCGGCATCGCCGGCGGTGGTCTGTGGCGCAGGCTCGACGAGCGTTCCTGGTATCCCGATATCGCCTACGGCTGGCCGCCGCTCACCGAGGGCAAGTGGTGGACGCCGCTGTCCGGCTGGTTCTTCGGACTCACCCCCTTCCAATACTTCTGCATGACAGTCATTTTCGCGGCGGCAGTCGGTTGGACGGAGTGGCGGCTCGGCACCGTGCGCACCGCACTGGTCTGTCTGTCGGGCCAGCTGATCGGCATTCTCGGCGCGTCGGTGACGGTAGGGCTGCTGGCCCACACCCATCTCGGTTGGGCCGACCGGCTTTCCGAGGTCCGCGATGTCGGATTCACCACGGCCGCGTTCTCGGCACTGGCCGCGGTCTCGGCAACGCTGCGGTCGCCGTGGCGCCTGCGGGTACGCGCTGTGCTGATGGCGCACGTGGCGCTCACGTTCCTGTTCGAGTCGACCTTCGCCGATCTCATGCATCTCATCGCGATCGCCGTCTGGCTGCCCGCGGGCGAAAAGCTGTTCAGCCGCACCGAACACGGCTTCTGGCCCCGCACCCGACGTGAGGTTCGCATGCTTGCCTTCATCGGCCTGCTGGTGATCGCGACGGCCTCGGTGGCGGTGTACTTCTTCCCCGGCAACAGCCTGCTCGGTCCCACCGAGAACGAACGCGGCTCGCTGTGGAGCACGATCCTGACCGTGGTGGTGATCACGGTGGTGGCCGAGCAACTGCGGAAAGGCAGGCACTGGGCGTGGTGGGGCACTCTCGCCTACGGCCTGCTGCACGTGGTGTTCACGCTGGTGCTGCTCGGCGTGGCCATCGGCACCGACTTCGAGACCGAAGGCGCGGTGACCTTCGGAACAGGTCTGCTGTGGGCGGTCGAGGTGGCGCTGCTCTACAGCGGCCGCGGCGCGTTCCGGGTGCCCGTGCGGCGCAAGATCACCGACGGCGCACTCACCGGCACCGATCCCGGACATGCGGTGCGCGCCTTGCTCGCGCGCTACGGCGGCAGCACCATGTCGTGGATGACGACCTGGCCGGAGAACAAATACTGGTTCGCCGCCGACGGTGAACGCTGCGTCGCCTATCAGCGTCACGCGGGCACTGTCATCGTGCTCACCGATCCGATCGGCCCCGCGGATCTCCTCTCCGCCACCATCGCCGGGTTCACCGATCGCTGCGAAGCCGACGGACTCGTCCCGTGCCTGTTCTCCACCACCGAGACGGTCGCCGAGATCGCGGGCGAACTCGGCTGGCGCAGTGTGCAGATCGCCGAGGACACCATCGTCGACCTGCCGCAGCTCGAGTTCAAGGGCAAGGCGTGGCAGGACATCCGGTCCGCGATCAACAAGGCGAACAAGGAGGGCATCGAGTTCCGGCTCGTCGAGCTGGCCGACGAACCGTTCGCGGTGATCGCCCAGGTGCGCGCCATCTCCGAGGAGTGGGTGGGCGAAAAGGGGCTGCCCGAAATGGGATTCACCCTCGGCGGCGTGGAGGAGGCACTCGACCCGGCCGTGCGGGTGGGGCTGGCCGTCGACGCCAAGGGCAGCGTGCACGGCGTCACCTCGTGGTTGCCCGTCTACGGCCCCGGCGACGAGATCCGCGGCTGGACCCTCGACGTGATGCGCAGGCGCCCCGGCGGTTTCCGGCCGGTGGTGGAATTTCTCATCGCCTCGTCCTGCCAGGAGTTCAAAGAGGAAGGCGCCGAGATCGTTTCGCTCTCGGGCGCACCGTTGGCGCGCAGTGCGAGGACCGACGGTGCCGAGCCCATCGACCGTCTGCTCGAAGGGCTCGGCGCCGCGATGGAGCCGTATTACGGCTTCCGGTCACTGCATACGTTCAAGGCCAAGTTCCAGCCCCGCCACGAGCCGGTGTACCTGTGCTACCGCGACGAGGCAGACTTGCCCCGCATCGGCATCGCTCTGACGAAGGCATACCTACCCGAGGTCTCGGCCAAGGATCTGATGACTCTCGGAGCGTCCGGCAAATAGACGCCGACGCGCGGATCTCAACGCGCGGGCACCGCGACCGGCGTAACCCGGGCGCTGACGTCAGCGGGTACGTCGATGCCGGGTTCGAGGTCGCCGGCCGGGATCGGCTCGCCCCACACCTGACGCAGCGGCAATACGCCCGCCCACACACCGCCGGTCGCGATATCGCCCTCGTCGTCGTTCGGCCCGCCCGAACGCACCTTCACCGAGGCCTCGGTGAGGTCGAGCGCGAGCACCATCGTCGCCGCCATCTCCTTGCGGTTGGGCGGGCGCACCCGATCCCAGGCGCCGGGCGCGGCGTGCTCGACGATCACCCGCAGCGCGTTGTCGCGCTCGGCCTCGTCGGTGACCAGCACCGCCCTGCCCCGGATCACCGCGGAGCGGTAGTTCATCGAGAAGTGCATGGCCGAGCGCGCGTACACCAGCCCGTCGACGTGGGTCACCGTCAGGCAGATGTCGGTGTCGATCGCGGCGCGCATATTGCCCGCGCCGGTGGATCCGTGCAGGTAGAGGGTGTCGCCGACGCGACCGTAGATGGTGGGCAGCGCCACGGGCGAGCCACCGAGCAGCACGCCGAGGTGGCAGACCAGGCCCGCGTCGAGCACCGCGTCCAGTGCCGCGCGGTCGGTGGCGCCGCGTTCCTTGGAGCGCGTCAGCGTGGTGCGCGGGGTCGGTGACAGGGGGTTGCGGTTGACGTCGTGCGTGCTCATAAGATGAGCTTCGCCGAAGAAGTGGACTGCGCGTAGGTCCAATCCAACAGAATTTCAACAGGCCAATTCCAGGTGGACGATGCTCGACGACCTTCCGATCCCGCTCGACCGCACCGCCCCCGAACCGCTGTCGGTGCAGGTGGCCGATGCCCTGCGCGCCGCGGCGACCGATCGGGTGCTGCGCATCGGCGACCGTCTACCGTCCTCGCGCGCCCTGGCGCAGCGGCTCGGCGTGAGCCGGGCGGTGGTGGCGGGCGCCTACGACCAATTGCACGCGGAAGGCTGGCTCACCGGCAAACACGGCTCCGGCACCTACCTCAGCACCGCCCCCGCCACCGCGCCACCGTCCACCGGCGCGGGCCACGGTGCCGATCCCGACGCGGGCCTGCTCGATCTGGGTCCGGGCGCACCGTGCGCCGAGGCGGTCGACTCCGCCGCCTGGCGCCGCGCGTGGCGGGCGGCCGGCGACCAAGCTCCCGAGGCCCGCAAGAACCGTGCGGGCGAACCGGACTTCCGGGCGGCGGTCGCCGATCACCTCCTGCGCCATCGAGGACTGGCGGCAGGCGCCGGATCGGTGGTGCTGGCCACCGCCGGTACCAGCGCGGCGGTGGGTGAGCTCGCCACCGCGCTGCTCCGTCCCGGCGACACCGTCGCCATCGAGGATCCCGGCTACCTACGCGCCGTCGGCGCGCTGCGAGCCGTGGGCATCGAGGTGCTGCCGGTGCCCGTCGACGCCGGGGGTTTGTGTGTGGATCGGATTCCGCCCGGGGTCCGCGCGGTGTATTGCACACCGGCACACCAGTTCCCGATCGGTGCGATGATGCCCGCAGCGCGCCGGGTCGAGCTCATCGAATTCGCGAGAAGAACCGGAGCTTTCATCATCGAAGACGACTACGACGGCGAATTGCGTTACGACACAGCACCATTACCGCTGCTCGCGGCGATGGCGCCGGATGTCGTCGTCCATCTCGGCACCACCAGCAAGATCATCGCCACCACCCTCGGCGTGGGCTGGCTCGTCGCCCGCCCCGACATCACCGACGCGGTGCTGGCCCATCGCGCGGAGATCGGCAGTTCCCCGAGCCCCGCCGGGCAACGGATCCTCAGCGAATTCGCCCGCCACGGCGACCTGTCCCGGCACCTGCGCCGGCTCCGCAGAGTCGTCCCGCCACGACGCGCCCTGGTCGTCGACGCGCTCACCCGCCGCGGGCTCCCCGTCATCGGCGACGACGCGGGCTCACACGTCGTCGTCGAACTCCCCGGTCCCGCCGCCGAGCGCCACGCCGTCGACGCCGCCCGCGCCCGCGGCGTCCTGCTCGACGGTCTGGCCCGCCACCACCTCGGCGAACCACACCACTTCGGCATCGCCATCGGCTATACCGCGCTGAACAGCACCGACCTCGCCCGCGCCATGCCCATCGCGGCCCGCTGCCTCGCCGAAGCAGCACGCCCCGCCGGACCCGCGCGGTCGTAGCATGGACCAGGAACCGGCACGACCCCTCCGACTATCGAAGTGGTGAGAGCATGACCGATCAGGACATTCTGGCGCGGATCAAACAGCTGGTCGACGACGAGCACTCGCTGCGAGCCAAGGCCACCGCGGGCGAGATCGACCCGGTAGCCGAACGCAAGCAGCTGGCCGAACTGGAAGTGATGCTCGATCAGGCCTGGGATCTGTTGCGGCAGCGGCGCGCCCGCAGCGGCTCCGGCGAATCTCCCGAGGACACCGGGCTGCGTTCCCCCCGTGAGGTCGAGGGCTATCTGCAGTGACCGAGCTCGAGTACGACGTCATCGTCATCGGCGCGGGCCCGGCGGGTGAGAACGCCGCCGCCTACGCCATCGCGGGCAGCGACCGCACCGCCGCCCTGGTCGAGCGGGAACTGTTCGGCGGCGAATGCAGCTACTGGGCGTGCATTCCCAGCAAGGCACTGCTGCGCCCCGGCGCTGTACTCGACCTCGGCGAGGCGATGCCGGGGGTGAGCGCGAGCGGCCCGCAGGTGGCCGACATCCTCGCCCGTCGCGACGCCTTCGTGCACGACCGCGACGACAGTTCCCAGGTGGAGTGGGCGAAATCGACCGGCATCGACACCGTCCGCGGGGCCGGCCGTCTGGTCGGCGAACGACTCGTCGAGGTAACCACCGACGACGGCGTGAAGCGCTTGCGGGCCCGGCACGCCGTCGTCCTGGCGACCGGCACCACCGCCACCATTCCCGACATTCAGGGCGTGCGCGAGGCGCTGCCGTGGACCTCCCGCGACGCCACCAACCTGACCGTCGTCCCGCGCCGGGTCGCCATCATCGGCGGCGGTGTCGTCGCCTGCGAAACGGCGACCTGGCTGGCCGAACTCGGCGCCGAGGAGGTGACCCTGCTGGTCCGGGGTGACCGCCTGCTGCCGCGCAGCGAATCGTTCGCGTCCGAGCTGGTGCTGCGGGGCTTGCGTGACACCGGAATCGTCGAGGTGCGGTTCCACACCGAGCCGTTACTGGTCTCGCGCCGCGATCCCGAGGACACCGGCGTCGGCCGCCTCCACGGCGGTCCGGTCACCCTGGTGCTCGGCGACGGCGAACTCGAGGTCGACGAACTCGTCGTCGCCACCGGCCGCAGCCCCGCCACCGCGAATCTCGGCCTCGACGCGGTGGGGCTGCCCGCCGGCTATGTCGAGGTCGACGATCAGCTGACCGCGCGTGCGGTGTCCGGCGACTGGCTCTACGCCGTCGGCGACGTGAATCATCGTGTGGCGCTGACACATATGGGCAAGTACCAGGCCAGGGTGTGCGGTGACGTGATCGCCGCCCGCGCGGAGGGCAAGCCACTCGACGGCTCGCGGTTCACCGCGAGCGCCGACCATCAGCAGGTTCCCCAAGTCGTCTACACCGCACCGGAACTCGCCTCCGTGGGCCTCACCGAACACGAGGCGCGCACCGCCGGACACGCGGTGGACACCGTCGAGCTCGACATCGCCGTCGCGGGGTCCGCGCTCTCGCGTGACGACTTCCACGGCCGCGCGAAACTCGTGATCGATACCGCCGCCGACCGTATTCTCGGTGCTACCTTCGTCGGCCCCGATATGGGCGAGCAGTTGCACGCGGCCACCATCGCGGTGGTGGGACGGGTGCCCATGGAGACGCTGTGGAACGCGGTGCCCGCCTTCCCCGCCGTCAGCGAATTCTGGCTCCGGCTGCTGGAAGCCTGGCGCGAGAAGACTATTTGAGCAGCCGCGACATCCGCCGGTCGGCGAGCACCTTGCCGCCGGTCTGGCAGGTGGCGCAGTACTGGAAGGACCGCTCCGCGTAGGACACCTCACGCACGGTGTCACCGCACACCGGGCACGCCTGGCCGGTTCTGGCGTGCACCCGCATGCCCGAACGCTTCTCGCCCTTCAAGCGGGCCGCGTCCTGTCCCACCGAACGATCGACCGCGTCGAGCAGCACCGTGCGCATCGCGGTGTACAAGTGCGAAACCTTCTCCGCGGACATCGTTCTGGTGTTCGCGAACGGGGAGATCTTCGCGGTGTGCAGAATCTCGTCGGAATAGGCATTGCCGATTCCGGCGATCAGAGTCTGATCCACGATCGCGGTCTTGATTCGCTGCGATGTACTTTTCAGCAGCGCGGCGAATTCGTCCTCGGTCAGTCCGAGCGCGTCGGGTCCGAGCCGCGCGATCCCCGGCACCAGCATCGGATCCTCGACGACATACACCGCCAGCCGTTTCTTCGTCCCCGCCTCGGTCAGGTCGATCGCGGGTGTGGCGCCCTCGGGCGTGAAGAAATGCACGCGCAGCGCCAGCGGGCTCTTACCGCCCGGCTTGGGTGGCAACGGATTCGGCTCATCGACCCAGCGCAACCATCCGCCGCGCGACAAATGGGTGATCAGCCACAGTCCGCCACAATCCATTCCGAGGAATTTCCCCCACCGTCCCGCACCGGTGACATCGCGGCCGGACAACGCGGTGACCGGCGGATCGAACGTCTTCACCGCGCTCAACGCCGCCACGTCCACACGGCCGACCACAGCGCCGACGGCATGATCCCGAAGGAACTGCGCCAACGCCTCAATTTCCGGCAGTTCGGGCACGGTTGCCAGTTTAGCTATTCATCGTGCGTCGGCGCGGGATCCGTCGCGGAGCAGATAGACATCCATGATCCAGCCTTTGTCCGCGCGCAGTTCCGCACGGCGGGCCACGATGCGGCTTTCGACTTCGCGCAGATCGCCTTCGATCAGGATTTCGTCGGGCATGCCGAGGTAGGCGCCCCACCAGATATGGATGTCGTCGCCACGAACCTCGGTGAACGAGCATTCACCGTCCAGCATCACCACGGTCGATCCGGGTCCGAGCCCTTCTTCGCGCAGTCTGCGCCCCGTCGTGACGTGGACGGACTCACCGATCCGGTGCAGCACCATGCGGTGCCGGGCGGCCAGCGCGGCGATGCTGGTGACGCCGGGGATCACCTCGTAGTCGAAGTCGGCGCGCCCGCGCCCCAGCACGTGCTCGACCATGCGCAGGGTGCTGTCGTAGAGCGCTGGATCTCCCCACACGAGGATCGCGCCGATGCCGTCCACCTGGTCGAACGCGGCTTCGAGGAGCTCGGAGCGCCGTTCGTGCCAATCCACGACGACACCGGCGTAGTCGGCGGGAGTGCGCTCACGCGGCGGATCGGTGATCTCGATGATCCGATGCGGCGTGTCCACGTGTTCGGCCAGGATCGTGGTACGCACGTCGACCAGTTCCTGTTTCTCGGTGCCCTTGCCGATCACGAAGAAGGCCTCGGCCTTTCGCATGGCCTTGATCGCCTGCACCGTCACCTGGTCGGGGTCGCCGGCGCCGATGCCGATCACGTAGAGCTTGCGCATAGCCGAAGAGCTTGCCAGGTGCCGATCCACCGAGCCGACCCCCGTAGAATCGCGAGACGTGGCCACCCCTGATACGCAGTACGAGGATCTGCTCCGGCACGTGCTGGAGCGAGGCACGCCAAAAGCCGATCGCACCGGCACCGGAACCCGCAGCATCTTCGGTCACCAGCTGCGCTACGACCTGGCCGAGTCCTTCCCGCTGATCACCACCAAGCGGGTCCACATGAAGTCCATCGCCTACGAGCTGCTGTGGTTCCTGCGCGGCGACTCCAATGTCTCCTGGCTGCGCGAGCACGGCGTGACCATCTGGGACGAATGGGCCGACGCCAAGGGTGAGCTCGGCCCCGTCTACGGCGTGCAGTGGCGCTCGTGGCCCACCCCCGACGGCACCCACATCGATCAGATCGCCCAGGTGCTGCACACCCTGCGCACCGACCCCGACTCGCGCCGGATGATCGTCTCGGCCTGGAACGTGGCCGACCTGGACAAGATGGCGCTGGCCCCCTGCCACGCCTTCTTCCAGTTCTATGTCGCCGACGGCAAACTGTCCTGCCAGCTGTACCAGCGCAGCGCCGACCTGTTCCTCGGTGTGCCGTTCAATATCGCCAGCTACGCCCTGCTCACCCTGATGGTCGCCCAGCAGACCGAACTCGAGCCGGGCGAGTTCATCTGGACCGGCGGCGACGTGCACATCTACGACAATCACCTCGACCAGGTCCGCGAGCAGCTCACCCGCGAGCCCTACCCGTTCCCGACGCTGCGCCTGCGCCCGGCGACGAGCCTGTTCGACTACGCCTACGAGGACATCGAGCTGTCCGACTACAAACATCACCCCGGCATCAAGGCGCCGGTGGCGGTGTGAAGCGGATCGGCCTGATCTGGGCGCAGGCGAACGACCGGGTGATCGGCGTCGACAACACCATTCCGTGGCGGGTGCCCGAGGATATGGCGAATTTCCGCGACACCACCATGGGGCACCCGGTGATCATGGGCAGACGGACGTGGGATTCGCTGCCCGCGAGCTTTCGTCCGCTGTCCGGCCGCCGCAACATCGTAGTCACTCGCCAGACTGATTGGGCAGCCGACGGTGCCGAACGCGCCGCATCCGTACCCGACGCGCTGACGATGACCGGCGAGTCCGACACCTGGGTGGCGGGCGGCGGCGAGATCTACCGCGCCGCGCTGGCCTCGGCGACGACGCTGCTGGTCACCGAGGTCGACACCACCGTGGCGGGCGATGCGTTCGCCCCGGTCATCGGCCCGGAATGGCATGCGGACGACACCCCGTGGCTGACCTCGAAAACCGGTCTGCGCTACCGCATTCGCCACTACACCCGCGGCTGACAACACACAGCTAACGGTCGCGGCAAAACGCCCGAACGCGTGGGCACCGTCGGGCATACTCCTGGCAAGACCTGCCCGCGAGATGCCTGCGAAAGGCCCGATCCATGGACAAGAAATCGCTGACCGCCGTGGCCCGTCAACAGCTCAAGCTGGCGGCCACGTCGACGAGCGGCCGGAGTTCGCAAACCCTCATCGGCGGCCACACCCACGCGCTGCGCCAGACGGTCGTCGCACTCGCCGAGGGACAGAGCCTGGCCGAACACGACAATGCGGGCGATGCCACCATCCAGGTGCTCTCCGGCACGCTGGTGCTGATCGCGGGCACCGACGAGTGGAAGGGTTCGGCGGGCGATCTCATCGTGGTGCCGCGCGCCCGGCACAGCGTCAAAGCTGTCGACGACGTCACATTTTTGCTGACCGTCGCGAAATAGCAGGTCGATCGTCCGAATTGCTTGACACCGCGAGGTGTTGATCAAACCTGTCGGCACGGAGCCGTACTGTGGACGCCATGGGTGAGCCACAGCCGATCCTCGATCCACTCACGCCGTCCGCGATTTTCCTTGTCGCCACCATCGACTCCGGTGGCGAATCCGCGGTCCGCGACCTCTTGGCAGATCTCTCCGGATTGCGCCGTTCGATCGGTTTCCGGGTGCCCGGTGAAGGATTGACCTGCGTCACCTCGATCGGCTCCGCGGCCTGGGACCGGCTCTTCGTCGGCCCGAAACCCGCTGAGCTGCACGATTTCCCGGGTTACAACGGCCCGATCCACAGCGCACCGGCCACCCCTGGCGACCTGTTCTTCCATATCAAAGGCGAAACTCAGGGCCCGTGCTTCGAACTCGCCATGGTGATCGGCGCTCGCCTCAAAGGCGCGGCGACCATCGTCGACGAGACGATCGGCTTTCGCTATTTCGAGCAGCGCGACCTGCTCGGCTTCGTCGACGGTACCGAGAACCCGGAGGGCCCGAGCGCGGCCTCGGCGGCGCTGATCGGCGACGAGGACCCCGAGTTCACCGGCGGTAGCTACGTGGTCGTGCAGAAGTACACCCACCCGCTCGACCAGTGGAACGCATTGTCGATCGAGGAACAGGAGCGGGTGATCGGGCGGACCAAGCTCGCCGACTACGAACTGCCCGACGACGTGAAACCCGCCGACTCGCACGTCGCGGTGAACACCATCACCGAAGCCGACGGCACCGAACGCCAGATCGTGCGCGCCAATATGCCGTTCGGCACCATCGGCACCGGCGAGTTCGGCACCTACTACGTTGCCTACGCCGCCACCCCGAGCGTCACCGAACGCATGCTCGAACGGATGTTCCTCGGTACCGACGAGGCCGCCTACGACCGCATCCTCGACTTCTCTTTCGCCGTGACCGGCACGCTCTTCTTCACTCCCACCGTGGATTTCCTCGATGACCTGCCCGACGCACCCGACACGGCGGCCACCGAGATCGAGCCGGCGACACTGCCCGAAATCGTCCCCGTCGAACGTGCGAACGCGGCGGCAGCCGCTCGCTCGGACGGCTCCCTCGCAATCGGCACGATGAAAAGGAGTAATTGAATGAACAACCTGCATCGCGAACTCGCGCCGATCACCGGCGAAGCCTGGTCGCAGATCGAGGAGGAGGCGACCCGCACGTTCAAGCGCAATATCGCCGGTCGCCGGGTCGTCGACGTGTCGGGACCGCACGGTTTCGACTTCTCGGCCCGCAACCTCGGCCGGATCACCTCGATCGCCTCGCCCGACGACGGCGTGCAGGCTCATCAGCGCCTGATCCAACCGGTTATCGAGCTGCGGGTGCCGTTCACCCTGCAACGCTCCGAGCTCGACGACATCGAGCGCGGGGCGGGCGACGCCGACCTCGACAACCTCAAGGACGCCGCGCAGAAGATCGCCTTCGCCGAAGACCGTGCGATCTTCGAGAGCTACGCCGCCGCGGGCATCACCGGGATCCGCGATGCCGCCTCGAACTCCCCCGTCGCGCTGCCGAGCAACGTCGTCGACATTCCCGATGCCATCTCGCACGCCCTCACCGGCCTGCGCCTGGCCGGCGTGCAGGGCCCGTATTCGGTGGTGCTCAGCGCCGAGCTGTACACCCAGGTCAGCGAGACCTCCGATCACGGTCACCCGATCCGGACCCACATCGAGCGGCTGATCGACGGCGAGATCATCTGGGCGCCGGCGATCTCCGGCGGTTTCGCGCTCACCACCCGCGGCGGCGACTTCGAGCTCGCGCTGGGCCAGGACCTGTCGATCGGCTACCTCAGCCACGATGCCGAGACGGTGCAGCTGTACTTCCAGGAGACCTTCACCTTCCTCGTCGAGACCTCGGAGGCAGCGGTGTCGCTCGGCTCGTGAGTCCGCGGCGGTGCGCACCGCTAGGGTGAGCCACGAATCGTGATTCGCCGATCGGCGCGAGCATCGGGCCCGGCGAGCTGGAGAGGGAGGTCCGCATGTCGGTCGTGCGTGCCGGTGTGGTGTCCACCAGGCGGAGTCTGTTCTATTGCTTGATCGCGGTCCTGGTCACCACGGGCGTCGTCGGGTTGTTCCTGGCGATGTTCGGGGTGAACCGGGTGATCACCGGCCTGCTGGTCGGGGCGGTGGGCGGGTTCGCGGTGGGTGTCGCGCTGTTCGTCCGTGATGTCATCGAACTGCACGAGCACGCCATCTACGCGCGGACCCCGTTCCGCTCGTCGACCGTGCCGTGGGACCGTGTCGTCGCCGGCCGCTTCACCCTCGACGAGCACGCCCGCTGGGCACTGGCACTCGACCTGAACGGCGAGTCGGCCGACGAGCTCGTACTGCTGTCCATCCCGCCGGTGATCCGCCCCGTCACCGGCGCCTACGACATGCGCAAGCGCGAACAGGTGAGCGAGATCCGGGAAATGCTGCGCGCCAAACGAATCCCGATCACCGTGCTGCCCGAGATCGCGGGCGCGCTCAACCAGCACTGGCAGATCGCCCCGCCGACCGCCCGCTGAGACCCGCTACGCACTCGCCTCGGATTCGAACCTGCGCCGGTAGTCCGAGGGCGACACCCCGAGCCGCGCCACAAAGGCCCGGCGTAGCGCCTCGGCGCTGGCGAAACCCGCGCCGGAGGCGGCCCGGCTCACCGAACTGCCGGCTTCGAGCTCGGCCCGGGCGAGATCGAAGCGCACATTCGCCGCGTACTCGGCCGGGCTGAGCCCGGTCTCCTCGGTGAACAGGCGGGTGAGGTGGCGGACGCTCACATTGACGTATCGCGCCAGGTCCACCACGCTGTGCCGCGCGGCGGGGTCCCTGGCGATCAGGTCGGTGACCACGCGCACCGGACCGGGCGGCAGGGCGACGGCGCGCATGGGCGTCGAGAACTGGGTCTGCCCGCCGGAACGCTGCAGATAGACGAGAAGCCCCTGAGCGACCTGGCGAGCGATGTCGCTGCCCAGATCGTCCGCCACCAGTGCGAGCGCGAGGTCGATGCCCGCCGCGACGCCCGCCGAGGTCGCGATGTCGTTGTCCCGCACGAAGATCCGGTCCGCCTGCACATCGATCCGGGGATACCGGCGGGCGAGCTCGGCGGCGAATTTCCAGTGCGTGGTCGCGCTTCGGCCGTCCAGCATCCCGAGTTCGGCCAGCACGAAGGCGCCACTGCAGATGGAAACAACCCGACGACTGCGCGCCGCGAGAACGCGAGCGGCCTCGACCAGATCGGGACGTACGAACTCGGCGGGGCGCACTTCGCTGCCGGGCACCACGAGCGTGTCGAGCGGGGGCGCGTCCGCCACGGAAGTCGTCACAGCAACTCCCTGGCCCACCGAGCTGTGCACCGGTGCGCCCGTGGGCGAGATCAGCACGATCTCGTAGGCATCGGCGAACTGATTCGCCTCGACGAATACCTCTGCGGGACCGACGTAGTCGAGCGCCTTCACCCCGTCGAACAGGAGAAACCCGATACGCCGTGTACCACTGGATGCACTGTGACGTAGGCGATTCCGGGGTGTGGACATGCCGATAAATCTAATACTCGGCCGGAATGGCGGGATCTTCGGCCGTTCCGGTGGGCGACAGCGCACCGGCGCTCGACAACTATGGGCAACCTATTCCTCCGCATCTCCGACAGGAGCACAGCACAATGCCCTACTTCACCACCACCGACGGCACCGAGATCTATTTCTCCGATTGGGGCACCGGACGACCTGTGGTGTTCAGCCACGGCTGGCCGCTGAGCTCCGACGCGTGGGCGCTGGAGCGCAAGACCTTCGCCGACGCGGGCTACCGCGTCATCGCACACGACCGCCGCGGTCACGGCCGCTCCTCGCAGCCGTGGCAGGGCAACGACATGGACACCTACGCGCGCGATCTCGCCGAGCTGATCGAGTCGCTCGACCTGCGCGATGTCATCGTGGTCGGGCACTCGACCGGAGGCGGCGAAGTAGTGCGTTACGCCGCCCAGCACGGTGTGGACCGGGTCGCCAAGGTCGTCACCATCGGCGCGGTCCCGCCGATCATGGTCGTCACCGAGGCCTATCCCGACGGCCTGCCGATGGAGGTGTTCGACAATATCCGCGCCGGGGTGCTCAGCGACCGCTCCAGCTTCTATCAGGAGCTCGCCCCCTCGTTCTTCGGCTTCAACCGCGAGGGCGCCGTCGTCTCGAAGGGCGCGCAGGACGACTTCTGGCGCCAGGGCATGCTCGCGGGGATCCAGGCCGCCTACGAGTGTGTCGCCGCGTTCTCCGCGACCGACTTCACCGAGGATCTGAAGGCCCTGAAGGTGCCGGTCTTCATCGCGCACGGCGACGACGACCAGATCGTGCCGATCGCGAATGCGGCGCTGAAGTCGATCGAGCTCGTCGAGAACGGGACATTGAAGGTGTACGCGGGCGCACCGCACGGCGTCTTCGGCGCCTATCAGCAGGAACTCATCCAGGACATCCTGGCGTTCATCCGAAGTTGAGGTATCGCGGCGCTCCTCGCCCACCGGGTACGGCCTCTCAGGCGGGAGCGATCTCGCCCAGCCGTGCGAGGAGCGCCGCGGCCGATGCCCGCACCGTACCCGTGTCGCCCGGGTAGCCGACGATGCGCAGCACGGCGTCCGGGATGACGCGCTCGGTGTCCACGCCCGCCGCCCCCTCGTCGTACCTGATCGCGATCACCGTCTCCACCAGCCGGAACGGCAGGATCCGCGCGTCGTCGGATTCCCCCGCGGCCGTCGAGGCCGCGGCGGCCAGGCGCTCGTAGTGTCCGCGCAGTTCGTCACGTCGTCGCCGGAACGCGACGAAGCGTTCCGTGCGCAACTCCGGCAGCAGGTACAGCGCGCCCAGATTCCACCGCGCCGTCCGCAGTTGGCGCACGTCGAACAGGGCAAGCGCGTAGAGCTGGGTCGCCACGTCATCCGGTTCGGTCATCATCCGCTGCGCCAGTTCGACCGGTCCCGCCACTGTTTCGGCCAGTAGTGCGTCGAGGATGTCGTCCTTGGCGGCGAAGTGGTGATACAGCGATGCCTGCCGGATGCCGACCGCGTCGGCGACTGCCCGCGTCGAGGTGTTGGCGTACCCCTTGGTGGTGAAGAGCTCCGCCGCCGCGTCGAGGATCTCCGCGCGCGGCGTAGTTCCCTGTCTGCGCCGCTGTTCCAGCCGGGGACGCCCGGGACCGAGATTCGCCACACCGAAGATTCTGTCATCGGGCCACGACCTGCACCGCAGCGGGCAGCTCACCGGTGAGAATGCCCAGCGGTCGAATTTCTGTCATTTGACAGAAACTCAGGCAACGCAGAAGTTACCGCGGGGCGTCCAGTCGATACACGCACGACACCGTTCGAGCGATCGCGCGCGCAAAACTATCGACTGATAGATATTGGCCGAACCGCTGAAGGACTCCGACATGGCCACGACATTCGAATCCCCCGCCGCCCCACCCGAACTCGGCCGCGACAGCGCCGATCTGGCAGCCTTCGGCTACACGCCGGTCCTGCACCGCAAACTGGGGCGTTACGCGTCCTTCGCGGCAGGTTTCTCGTTCGTCTCCATCCTCACCACGATCTTCCAGTTCTTCGGCTTCGGCTATTCGTTCGGCGGCGCCGCCTTCTTCTGGACGTGGCCGCTGGTGTTCGCGGGCCAGTTCCTGGTCGCGCTGAACTTCGCCGAGCTCGCCGCCCGCTACCCGATCTCCGGCTGTATCTATCAGTGGTCACGTCGGCTGGCCGGTGGGCTGATCGGCTGGTTCGCCGGCTGGATGATGGTGATCGCGCAGGTCGTGACCGCCGCCGCGGCCGCCATCGCGCTCCAGGTGGTGCTGCCCTCGATCTGGAGCGGATTCCAGCTCATCGGCACCGACACCGCGCTCACCTCCCGCGACGGCGCGATGAACGCGGTGCTGCTCGGCAGCGTGTTGCTCGTCGTCACCACCACCATCAATGTGATCGGCATCGACCTGATGTCGAAGATCAATTCGATCGGTGTCACCGTCGAGATCGTCGGTGTGCTGGCGATCATCGCGCTGTTCTTCGCCAACACCGAGCGCGGCCCCGATGTGGTGTTCCAGACCGACCAGGCCTCCCCCGGCCCGTACTGGGCGGCATTCCTGGTCTCGGGCCTGATGGCCGCGTACGTGATGGTCGGATTCGATTCCGCCGGTGAGCTTTCCGAGGAGACCAAGAACCCGCGCAAGGTCGCTCCCCGCACCATCCTGCTCGCGCTGGCGGTCTCGGCACTGGGCGGTGGCCTCATGCTGCTCGGCGCGCTGATGGCGGCTCCGAGCCTGTCCGACGGCGAATTATCCACCGGTGGACTGGCTTACGTCATCACCTCGAAGCTCAACAGCCCCGCCGGTTCGGTGCTGCTCGGCTGTGTCGCGGTCGCGGTGATCGTGTGCACCCTCGCCATCCAGACCGCCGGCTCACGCCTGATGTTCTCGATGGCCCGCGACGGCAAACTCCCCTTCGCGAAGGCCCTCTCCACCGTGCACCCCCGCTTCGGCACCCCCGTGTGGCCCGCCGTCGCGATCGGCGCCCTCGGCATCGGCCTGCTGGTCCTGAACCTCGGCAACCCCGCCATCTTCGCCACCCTCGCCAGCGTCTGCATCGTCAGCCTGTACCTGGCCTACCTCCTGGTCACCGTGCCACTGCTGCTGCGCCGCGTCCAGGGCCTGCCCGCCCCCGACGACAAGACCCTGTTCCACCTGGGCCGCCTCGGCATCCCCGTCAACGCCCTCGCCGTCGTCTGGGGCATCGCCATGGTCATCAACCTGGCCTGGCCCCGCCCCGAGGTCTACACCCCCGCCGGCGGCAGCTGGTGGCAACTCTGGGCAGGCCCCCTGTCGGTAGCCGTAATCCTCACCACCGGCGCCATCGTCTACCGCTCGGTAGTAGCAGCCAAAACCCCTACTCCCCGCACCGAAACCGCCCCCGCCACACCCTGATCCGCCACACCCAGCCCGTCCCCGTCTTCAACAACCCACCCAACCCAGCCACCGCACTCCCGACCCCTAGGGAGGGACGGCCACGCAGTGGCCGGTCCGCGGCCGGGCCGCCGGTCAGGCGCCGGGGCGTAGGCGACGAAGGAGCAAGCCCCGGTGGCTAACC